>NZ_JBSGCB010000075.1:0-33713 GCF_053601595.1 Nocardia sp. NPDC004711
GCGTCGAGCACCCGCGCACCCCGCACGTCACCGGCCAGGGACAAGATCGCCGGTCGCTCGTAGAGCGCATTGAACGCGTTCGACTCATTGTCACGCGCATAGGCCCGGGCGAACCGTTCGTAGTCGTTGTGCTTGCTCCTCCACTGTGTCCACGACCCCCGAGGCTACCGCTGCGACAACACACCCAGCCGCTCACAACCACCCCAGCCCCAGTCCCTGATCACCCACTCGCCCCGTGCTTCGCCACGATCACTCCACCTCATCCGGACCAGAGAGACCCGTTGTTTCCAGTCCCTATCTAAGGTCTAGGCAAAGCGCGTAGCACGGTAGGGGTCGAGCAGTTCACTGGTGATACCGGTCAAAAGCTCGGTGGCCATGAGATTGCCCAGGATGGGACCGAGGGTGATGCCGGAGTTTGTGGTGATGCTGTGCGCGTTCCTGGCTCGGGTTGCGCTGCCGATAATGGGAAGACCGTCGTGGGGTACGACGCGTTCGCCGATGGTGACCCGTTCGATCGTGGCACACCCGAGTTCCGGCAATAGTGCTTTGGCTCTAGTGAGCAAGATGTCGGCGTCGAGAGCCTCGGCATCGCTGATTGGTGTGCCGGAGTAGCCGCTGGCCAGGACGATGTGGCCGTCGAAGCGCTGGGAAATGTGCAGATCGGGGGTGATGAGCACGGGATCGAACAGTGGTTTCATCGGTTGCAGGTGCACAAGGGCACCTTGGGAGCGTTCGATCGGAGCATTGATTCCGAGGTCGGCCAGCAGCTCCGGTGAGTTCACGCCCACAGCGCACACCAGATGATCGCATCGAATCGGACCCTGGGTCGTCTCGACGGCCTCCACCCGGTCGTCGGTGATGTCGACACCGGTTGCCTCGCAGTTGTAGACCACGTTCGCACCCAGTGCGCGGATCTCGTTCATGAGCACGGCACAACACGCAGTTGGGTCGAGGTGGCCCTCATCGAGTGTGGTGAAGGCTTCGATGTCGTGTCCGACCTCGATGCCCGGTACGAGCGCGCGAACCTGTGCTGGGCTGATCGGAAACGAAGGGCTGCCCCATCGCTGTCGTCGATGAAGGTCCTCCCGCAGCAGCTTTGCATCGGACGAACCGCGTTGGCCGAACTGGACCGTTCCTTTCCAAACTATGCCGAGTCGTGCTCCGATCTCGGCTGTGAGCTGTCGCCAGGCCAGGATCCCCATCCGGTGCAACGAAAAATAGCGCCGCACGAGATCGTCGCTCAGGGGATCAAGATTGCGGAAGTAACTTTGGTTGTGGATCCAGGCGAAGGATGTTCCCGTCGTGCCGGAGCCAGGCCCCTCACAGTCGATCACCGTCACCTGCGCGCCTCGGCGTAGCAGCGCGTAAGCCAATGTGGCGCCGATGATCCCTGCACCAATAACGACTACGTGAGGTGCACCAGGGTCGGTGGGTACGGTACTACGCACAGCTATCGAGCTTCTCGCGGTCATGGCTGCGTTTCCCCGGTTCCAGTGCTTATGCTGCGGCCGTCTGCGGGTCCTTTCGCGGAGCTGTCGTGCCGGGCGATCGTGGACAGGGGTTCCGTTGTGCCGAAGCTCGGCGGTTGCTCCTGTGATCGCGCCAGTCCCACGGTGTCACGGAAGAAGCCGTCCGGGCCAAGGGAGGGCACGACTGCGGAAACGTCGAGCTGGCCAGCGTCGGTCACCTCAGCTGGTAGCCCATCGAGGCTCTCGAGCCATCGGCCGGTGACGGTGTTGTGCAGCCAAGCCGAGATGTCGTTGGTGCGTATGACCGCATCGAAGGTGGCAGCTATTGCCAGGGCTTCTACGGAGAGCCGGGCGCCGGTGTCGCGCAGCGCGGCGGCGACGGCTCCGGCGGCCACGCCGTCTTCGATGCACGGACGCAGCGCGGTGTAGGGGCTCATCTGGGACCAGTAGGACCCGGCAGCGATGAGGGTGATTCGCTCGACCGTACCGGCAGAGAGGAGCCGTGCGCACCATTCGGCTGTGACAGTTCGGTTTCGGAAGGAGCTGATCGCTGCGGCGGGTGCATCTGTGATAGCGGCGCAGATGGTGCCACCGTTTTGTGAGGGCACGATGACGCGGTCACCGGGCTGAATACTGTCGATATCGGTGAGCGGTATATCGAGTTGGCGGTCGGTGGGATCGTTGGCGAGCAGTCGGGCACCGTGCTCGGCTTGCAGTGCAGCGAGGTCAGATGTTCGTTCAAGTTCTGCTCGAGCGAGTGGCAGGACCGCGGCGCCACGCGCGACCGCGAGGATCACAGTGGTGGAGAAGCTGAGCGCATCGATAATGACGACGGCGTCGCCGCGGTGCGCTGCGAGCCGGGCGGCGTCGATTCCCCAATCGAGATGGACGGCGCAGTCAGGCCAGGGGTCGAATGTCGGTGGGTTTATGTGCCCGGCGGCTGATTGTGGCGCGGTCATCGCTGTGCCCCCTGGACCGTCTTCGATTCGCTTGCGGGATAGGTGAAATAGGTGCGTTTGAGTAGCCGGTAGGCGGTCGGGTCGATTGCTCCGCGTCCGTGCAGGTAGCGCCGGTTGTCGAAGAGTAGATAGTCGCCGCGGTGAAGGCGAAGCGTTGTTTGTGGTCGGGTGTCGTCCTCGAGGAAGTGGGCGAACAGATCCAGTGCCGCCCAGGCCTCGTCGGTCACGGCGTCCGGGGCCAGTGATTTGCCGGTCTCGAGGTTCTCTTTCCGATAGCGCACATGAAGGTGCCCGCTACCGAGGTCGCGCAACACCGGTGCCAGTGTGGCGGGGCGATCGGTCCGCTGGGGGTGGATGTAGGGGAAGTCGTTGTGCAGCAGGCGTATCCCGCTCTCCTCGCCGTGCTGGCGCATGCGCTCGACGATGTCATCGATCGCGACGAGCACGCTGCCTCCGCCCTCTCCGTCATTGGCGGCGCAGGCCAACCCGACGATGTCGGGTGGCTCATGCTGAGCGGAGGCGTCGGTGTGAAGAAGCATCTCCGAACGCTGGTTCTGTGCTTTGTGCCGGGCCTCGCCCGTGGCGACGGGGGTGAGATGGTCCACAAGCCGCGATCCGTTGGCGTCGCAGGTCGCCGGGGGCGCGGCTGCCGCGCCGAGAAGGACCAGCAGGGTGTCGTCGTTGGCAGGGATGTTTCGCAGAAGCAGCAGTCCGTCATCGGCCAGGGCATTTCGGATCCGCGTCAGCATGATGCTGATACCAGGGACCAGTCGCGTGAAACGGTGCATGACATCGGATTGGATATCGCGATCGGCAAGATCGTCCAACAGGATGTCGCCCAGGGAGCGGGCCGCAGCGTCGGTGCTGGGCAACGCAAACTCGTCGAAGTCAAGAATTGGTGGGGGCAGCATAAGAGTCCTTCCTCCTGTACAGCGGCAAGTGGTGAGCCGGGACGCGCGTGACGGCGCTGGCACTGCGGCATCCCGGTAGCTGGATGGTCGGTCAGTCGGGATTGCCGAACTCGAATCGCACGCGCAGGACGTCTGGCCGGTTCCAGGCGTAACTGATTTGCAGTCGGCGGCCGGTGGTCGCGTCGCTGACGCAGCTGACCACGAGCCAGAGCGGCGGTCGGCCCTCGACCTCCAGTGCGCGTGCGGTTTCCGGATCGGGAGTCTCGAACTCTGCACGAGCCCATAGCCGTTTGGGTTTGTAGCCGATCGACGACAGGATGGGCGCCAGGTCGATGCCTCCATTCGCGAGCAGATCCGGGAATCGGGGGGCCAGGTCAACTGGTAAGTAACTGCGGTTCAGGTTCGCGACGACGTCGTTGACCAGTCCCAGTCGGACGAGCTCGACAACCCGCTCGCCGGCAGCGAGCTGCAGTCGATCGCGGATCTCCTCGGACGGGCGGATCACCTGGGTGCTGACAATGGGCCGGCTGGGTGTTGCCCCGGCGTTGCGGACCATGTCTGACCAGGGCGTGAATCGCGAGTTGATCAGATAGTCGATGCGCTCGGCGACGTAGGTTCCCGACCCTTTGGTGCGGCGGACGAGATACCGACGTTCCAGTTCCTGCAATGCCGCGCGCGCGGTGAGGCGATTGACACCGTATCGCTCGGCCAACGTGTTTTCGCTGGCCAGTCGCTCGCCGGGACGCCGGGCGGCAACTTCCTCGGCGATCCGATCCGCGAGGACGAGATAGGTGGGTGGTGAGGCGGTCATTGCGCGCGATCCTTCGCAAGCGTTCGAATGAAGATCTGATTAGACAGTATCACAACTTATCTAGACAGCTTTTGGCTATGTGCCCTTCGGTTGCTGTTCATCTCGTGCCGGTGACGGCTTCACTTCGGGTTCCTAATCTGCTGGTCAGAGCAAGACCGGCGTAGCGGCGGCAACCGGGGGAAGACAAGCCGCTCCGAAGTCATCCAGGTCTACTCCCAGCACGGCGCCCCCGGCCTCGGGTGCGCTCGGATCTTGAAGGGAAACCTCCGGCACATGTCAACGACCCCTGCGATTGCCGCGTCGCCTCCGTCGCCTGCGAGCCGCTCCCTTCGGGCCTTTCGGGTGCCCACAACGCTGGCGCCGGTCATTCTCCTGAGCCCCGCGATGGTGTTGCTGCTCGTCTTCGTGATCGTGCCGGTCGCGGTGGTGTCGTTGTTGTCGCTGTTCCGCTACGACCTGCTCGGCGGCACCAACACCTACGTCGGCCTCGGCAACTATCGTGCGGCCCTCGACAACGGACAACTGGTCGGCGCGCTGTGGCACACCGTGCTCTACACCGTGATCACGGTTCCGGTCATCGTGGTCGCGGGGTTACTCGTCGCGCTCGGCATCAACTCGCTGACGCGCGGGGCAGGGATATGGCGCACCGTGTACTTCATGCCTGCCGCTGCCACGCTCGCCGGCATGTCGGTGGTGTGGTCGTGGCTGTTCTACCCGACCACGGGCGTAATCGATACGACGATCGGCGCGATGACCGGTTGGCGGGATTGGCTGAACTCGACAACGCTGGCGCTGCCGTCGGTGGCGATCGTGGGCAGCTGGCAGGGCATCGGCTCGTCGATGATCATGCTGCTGGCCGGTCTGAGCAACGTCAATCCCGATCTCCACGAAGCGGCGCGGCTGGACCGGGCGGGCCGGTGGCAGCGCTTCTGGCATGTCACCTTCCCCGCGCTCGGACCGGCGCTGGTCTTCGCAGTCATCGTGGCGACGCGTGACTCGCTACGAGTGTTCGACCAAATCCAGGTGATGACGCAAGGCGGGCCCGTGCGCAGCAGCACCACCGTGTCGTTCTTGATGTGGCAGCGCGCGATCACCTTCAGCGACATCGGCGGTGGTTCGGTGATCAGCCTGATGCTGCTCGGGCTGGTGCTGGTGACCACCTTCGCACAGTTGCGCACCTTCGGGCGCCGCTGGGAAACGGCAGGCAGCCGATGAGCGCCGCAGCGTTCCAGCGTGGCCGGGCCCTGGCCCGCCAAACCGGAGTACACGGCTGCCTCGCAGTGGGCGCGGTGGTGATGCTGCTGCCGTTCTATGTCATGCTGCGCTCCGCATTCACCCCCGAGGAGCACATTCTCGACGGCAGCCTGGGACTGTCCCATCTCACACTGGACAACTTCACAACCGCATGGCATGCAGCGCCGTGGGGTCGCTACTATCTATCCAGCCTGCTCAGCACGGCACTCATCTTCACCGGACAGGTCGTGACCAGTGTGCCCGCCGGCTACGCATTGGCCCGCCTGCGATTCCGCGGTCGCCATCTCGGTTTCTGGACCGTGCTGGCCTGCTTCATCATCCCCACACAGGTCGTCGCCATCCCCGACTACATTGGGCTCTCGCGCGTCGGGCTCGGTGACACCCTCGCCGGGCTCGTTGTCCCCTTCGCTGCCAGCGCCTTCGGCATCTACCTGATGCGCCAATTCATTCTGTCCATTCCACAGAGCCTGTTCGACGCCGCACGTCTGGACCGTGTCGGACCCGTCGCCATGGTCTGGCGGGTTGTCCTGCCCAACGTCAGACCCGCCTTGCTGGCCCTGGGAGTATTCAGCATCGTCGCGCACTGGAACGACCTGTTCTGGCCCAGCGTCATCCTGCGCACCAGCGAGCACGCCACCGTCCCCTACGCGATCTCACAGTTCGCGTCCCAGGACAGCGGCAGCCAATACGGTGCCCAGATGGCCGCGGCCACCCTCGCGACCATCCCTCTGCTGATCGGGTTCCTACTGTGCCAGCGGCACTTCGTGCGCGGCATCGCGCTCGCCCGAGGCACCCAGTGACCAACTCTCCCCGAAAGTTCCAGCCCCCAATCGGAAAGAACCTGCCATGAACGTCCCCACCTTCACCAGACGCGCCGCATTGCGCGGCATCAGTGCCCTCACCGCTGGCGGAATACTCACCGCGTGCAGCTCCCGCGGAGCCTCACAGCCAGGCGACGGTGCCCTCGAACTGGTCAGCTACAACAACATCCCATCCCTGACTACGACTCTCGGCGAACCATTCACCCAGCGCACAGGTACCACCGTCAAGATCATCAACGCCGGCGGCACCTCCTATGAATCGGTCGACCAGCGCGTGCAGACCGACTTAGCCGCAGGACACGTCGACGACATCGCGTTGATCGGTAACTACATGATCGGGAGCTACGTTCAGTCCGGCCGCGCGGTCGCGTTCGATGGCCTGATGGGGGAAACCGGGTTCGACAAGTCGCAGCTGTACCCCACGATGCTGACGTTGGGCGCCCACGACGGAAAGACCCACGCGCTACCGTATTCGGCGAGCACGCTCGTGCTGTTCTACAACGCCGATGCCTTCACCAAAGCCGGCCTCGACCCGAACAAGCCACCCACAACCTTCTCGGAGCTGCGCCACTACGCGCAGGCTTTGGTGTCGTCGAAGACGACCCGTTACGGCGTCACCTACGGCAACAACCAGAGTGGAAACTGGTGCTTCCAGAACTTCCTGCGCTGCAACGGCGGGGCGATGCTGACCCCGGACGGCACCAAACCACTATTCCATGAAACCGCCGGTGTTCAGATGCTCGAGTTCTGGGCGACGCTGTTCGCCGACGACCTCGGCCAGACCATGACCAAGACCGAGGCGCAGGCGGCGTTCGGACGCGGCGATCTGGGCATGCTTGTCGATGCCTCCAACATTGCTGTGGCGTTGCAGAAAGGCGCGACCTTCCAAGTGCGCTCGGCACTGCTGCCGATACCGGACGGCGGTGCGCGACACTGCGTCCTCGGCGGGTGCTCACTGATTGTGCTCAGCAAGAATCCAGCTCGGCAAAGGGCAGCATTCGGAGCCGTCGCCGAACTCGTCGGGCCCGCGGGGACGAGCGAGGTGGTAAAGGCAACCGGATGCTCGCCGGTCAACCAGGTGGCCGCCACAAGAACCCCCTATCTCGCTGACTTCCTCGCCCAGAATCCTCTGCTGTCCCCAGGCACCGAACAGCTCGATTACGCCGTCCCGTGGGTCGGCTTCCCCGGGACACGCGCCGCGGAAATCACCAAGAATCTCGACCAGCAAATGACCCTTGCCATGCGGGGTTCGAAATCCGCCGCCGACGCGCTGAACGACGCGGCCAAGGAAGCTTCCTCGATGATGGGCGGCTCATGATGACAATCTCCACCCTGCCCCCGAAGGCGGATGAGGCACTCAGGGAGCGAACAGGCCTATCCGTTGGCTGTGAGAGCCTGGTGAAGTCCTATGACCGCGGGATCGGAAACGCGCTCGACCACGTCGATTTGTCGGTGGATCCAGGCACCATCACCGTGCTGCTCGGGCCCAGCGGCTGCGGAAAGACCACTCTGCTGAGATGCGTCGCGGGCCTCGAGATGCCCGAAGCAGGTCGCATCACCATCGGCGGAGCGAATGTCACGTCCGTGCCGGCGGAAGACCGAGGCACGGCAATGGTGTTCCAAAACTACGCCCTCTACCCGAACAAGACGGTCGAGCGCAACATCGACTTCCCCTTGCGGATGGCGCGAGTACCCAAGGTAGAGCGCCGTACGAGAGTAGCGAAGATAATCGAACTACTCGGCCTCAGCGAGCTGGTGCAGCGCAGGCCATCGCAATTATCCGGTGGGCAGCGACAAAGAGTCGCCATCGGCCGTGCCCTCGTGCGCCGTCCGTCGGTGCTGCTGATGGACGAACCGTTCTCCAACCTCGACGCCGAGCTGCGAACAGCGATGCGCGCCGAGCTTCTGGCCCTGCAACGGCAATTGGGAATGACCATCATGTTCGTCACCCACGATCAAGTGGAGGCCATGTCGCTCGCTGACCAGCTGGTCGTGTTACGCGCGGGCCGCATCGAGCAGGCAGCCACACCGGACGTCATCTACGGTGATCCGGCCACAGAATTCGTTGCATCGTTCGTCGGTGAGATGAACATCTTCCCAGTGGGCCCGCTGTTCACTGGCATCATTCAGCCAGGCGCGCTCCGCCTCGGCATCCGCCCCGAAGACCTCCGGTTGGGGCCCGGCCGCGAATCGGACGTGCACCTGACAGCGACTGTACTGATGAGCGAGCTGCACGGCCGCGACCGGATGATTCACCTCGACATCGGTGGGCATCGCGCGCGCATGCGGGTGCCCGCAGCGGAAAACCCTACCGGAAAGATTCCTGTACACGTCTTCCGTGACAGCATCCTGTTCTTCGACAAGGACAAGCGCCGTGTCAGATAATCAGCAGATCGCCAGCACGGCGTTTAGCCTTGAGCCCTGCGCGCTGGAGGCCGGCCGCAGCTCGTGGACCGCACCGCTGGACGCGGTGCGGCTGGGACCCGGCGACGACGCCGCCACCGTCACCGCGGCCCAATTGCGCACCGTGATCGAGAATCTGATCGACGCCAGGCATCACCAGCCCGGCGACCCGGATATCTGGATCGTCGCCGATTCCGGATATGACGCACCACGGCTGGCGTTTCTGCTGGCAGACCTGCCCGTGGCCGTGCTGGGCCGGATGCGATCGGATCGGGTCCTGCGCCGCGCCGCGCCCGCGCGGCTGCCCGGCACCAACGGCCGCCCACCCCGCCACGGCGGCGAATTCGTCTTCGGCGACCCGACCACGTGGGGCAAACCCGACACCGCCACCACGACCGGGACACGGCTCTACGGTCCCGCCGCCACCAGGTCATGGAATCGACTGCACCCCAGGCTGACTCACCGATCATCCTGGGTCGCTCAGCTCGGGCAACTGCCGGTGATCGAAGGCACCGTCATCCGGCTCGACGTCGCCCGCCTGCCGTCGGGAGCAATCCCGAAACCGGTGTGGTTGTGGCATTCCCGCGTCGACCTCGACCCGGACGAGGTCGATCTGCTGTGGCAGGCGTTCTTGCGCCGGTTCGATATCGAGCACACCTTCCGCATGCTGACACAGACCCTGGGCTGGACCAGCCCCAAACCCCGCGACCCGGCCGCGGCCGACCGGTGGACCTGGCTGCTGCTGGCCGCTATACCCAACTACGCCTCGCCCGCGATCTGACCACCGACCTCAGGCGACCTTGGGAGAAACCCGCTGCCCCGCAACGACTTACACCAGCACGCGCCCGGCGGGGGTTTCGGCACCTGCGCGCGAAAGCCGCTTGCCCCGCCAGTGCACCGAAACCCTCCCGGCCCGGACCCGGACGACCACCCGGCCACCGCAACCAACGCCCGGCACCCCGCTACGACGTGCACATCAAGACCCCCAGCAACCAGCAAGCCTCGAAACCCACCGGACCACGCCCACACCGCAGAGGTTAAAACTCAAGATAGGACTTGTGCACCCCGATGCGCGCCCCGCCGACGAGGGAGTGATACCCGGAGGAGTAGTCGCACGCGATGGGGCACCGCCCGGCCTGCTGCTGCTCGAACATGTACCGGTAGAACCCATAGTTGTAGTGCGCCAGCGCCTCCACACCCGCACGGCCCCAGTCCTCATCGAACACCGATAGAGTGTCCGCGTCGGGTTTCGCGATGAACAGTACGGCGAACCCGAGATTTTCCGCGCCGCTCATGATTTCGAATCGGCCGAGTGTTTCCAGTTCTTCGGTGAAGCGGTGTGATGCAGTGGCGAGCCCGCCGATGAGCATGGTGCGTCGTCGGGTCTCAGCTTTCGCCCGTTCGCTGCGGCGAAGCTCACAGCCTTCCAATCGAATCCGGCCCTGCGTAACCAGCCACCGCTGTTGGGCACTGCGTCGTTCGCGTTGAAGAACACTGGCACGCCCTGTGCGTCGGTCAGCTGATCTGCCACTTCCGCCCAATCTGGGCGGCGGTCGTGGAGATGCCGGAAGGTTCCGATGAAACGCGCGAGGTGAAATCCCACCGTGGCCGGCGGAACCGACGAGACGTGGTCTCCATGGAGACGGGTGGGGAATCGTCGCCCAGTGCACAAGGATCGTGGACGGGGATTCGAGCTGTCCATCCGAGCCGATCGAGAATGGCGGAAGTGGGCTCCTTGCCGATCCGTGGGTCGGGAAGCTCTCCCAGGAAGCAGCACACGCTTGCCCTCGCCGATCTCGATGCCCGAGAGTGAAGATGCCCCGCCTTCGCTCGAGACTGCGTTCCGTTGTTCGGATGAGCGCGGATAGTTGGCGCCTACTTGAGGCCTGAACGGACGAAGGCGTTCACGATGTGCCGCTGTAGGACCAGGTAGAGCAGCAGGACCGGGAGGCAGGCCAGGCCGGCTACTGCCATGAGCGGTCCCCACTGGTCGCCCTCGGTGCCCATGAAGCTGCGCAGGCCCAGCTGCAGGACCGAGTTGGAGCGGCGGAGGACGACTGCGGGCCAGAAGTATTCGTTCCAGGCGTTGATGAACAGGAGAATTCCGAGCGCTGCCAAGGCGGGGCGCAGGTTGGGGACCACTACCGTCCATAGGATCGACCAGGATGAGCGGCCGTCGATGCGAGCGGCCGCGACCAGTTCCTTGGGGAAGGCGGCGAGGTGCTGGCGCAGGAGTAGCACTGCCAGTGCCGAGCACAGGGTGGGCAGGACTACGCCGACCAAGGTGTCGAGGAGGCCCAGGCGGGTCAAGAGGATGTAGTTGGGCAGCATGCTGACCTGGAACGGGACCAGCCAGGTGCCGACGAAGGCCAGGTACAGCAGCCGCTGGAAGCGGAAGGTGTACAGGCCGAAGGCATAGGCGGCCAGCAGGGCGATGAGCAGCTGACCCGACGCCGAGAGTGCGGCCACCACAAAGGTATTGAAGATCAGCCGGGGGATGTCGAGCTGGTGGGCGGCGTCGGTGAAGTTCGACAGCGACAACGGCCAGGGCAGCGGGGACAGTGAACTGACGTCCTCGGGCCGGCGCAGCGCGGTCGCGAAGAGCCAGTAGATGGGGAACACGCACACGACGGCCGTGCCCGCCAGCAGCACGTGGCCGCCGGTGGAGCGCAGCCGGTCGGGCAGCGAGGTTTCAGTCATCGTGGAAGGCAACCTTTTCCGAGATCCACACCAGGCCCGCGGCCACCACACCGAATCCGAGGAACAGCAGCACACCGGCGGCGGCGCTCAGGCCGGCGTCGAAGCTGTGGAAGGCGTATTCGTAGAGCAGGTAGTAGATGTTGGTGGTGGACTGCGCCGGGCCGCCCTGGGTCATGGTGTCGACGAGCGGGAAAGTCAAGGTGGGGCTGAGCAATACGGTGGTCAGCACCAAGAACAGCAGGGTGGGGGACAGCAGCGGCAGGGTGATCCAGCGGCGGATCTGTCCTGGGGAGGCGCCGTCGACGCTGGCGGCCTCGTCGTAATCGCCGCTGATGCCGGCCAATCCGGCCCACACCACCAGCACGGCGAATCCGAGCAGCTGCCAGCCGGTGATGCCGACGATCACCCACTGCGCGGTCTGCGCGTCGTAGACCCAATTGCGTTGCGAGCCAACGACACTGTCCACGAAACCGGTGCGCGGATGCAGCAGCCACCGCCACACCGCGGCCACCGCCACGGGCGCGACCAGGAACGGCGCGAAGATCAGTGCGTGATAGACGGTCCGGGCACGCGAGCCCACCCGCCGGCTGGCCAGCGCGATCAGCACCGGCAGCGCGACTGTGAAGGGCAGCAGCGCGGCGATCATCCAGACGGTGCGGCGCACCGAGGCCCAGAACGCCGGAAGATCCACCAGCCGTTCGTAATTCGCCATCCCGACCGGCCGCATGGGCTGGGTCGGAAGCAGATTCCAGGAGTAGGTCGACAGTTGCAGGGCCTGCACCAGCGGCTGGTAGGTCCACACCACCAGCAGCAACAGCGCGGGCGCGAGATACAGATACGGTGTGGCGCCGCGCAGTGCGCGGCGCAGCAGGGCGCGGTGCGGCCGCGCCGCCGGTGTCGCAGCGATCACCGGCGGCGCGTCCTGTTCGGGGACTGTGACGAACACCGCTCAGCCGGCCTGCGCCGCGAGGGCGGCCAGCCGCTCCTGCACCTCGGTGTCGGCCTTGTCGTAGATCCGGGTGCCCGGGACCGCCTCGACCGCGGTCGCGATGACCGCTGTGCCGACCACATCGAGCCGGGTGAAACCGGATCCGACGAAACCCTGCTGCCGGCCCGCCGGTGCCATGGCGTCGAGGCGGTAGGCCAGCGCCGGGCCGACCCAGACCGGGACCCCGGCCAGCGCCGACGCGACGGTCATGTGGTTGTGCCCGCACAGGATCATGCGGACGTCGGTCCCGGAGATCACCTCGGCCAGCTGGTCGGCGTTCTGCAGCTTGAGGAACTCCGCGGCCGGGATGGCCGAGCGCAGCGGCGGATGGTGCAGCACCAGCACGCTGCCCCGGGGTGCGGGCTGGCGCAACTGCTCGGCCAGCCAGGTCAGCTGCTCGGGTTCGAGGCGGCCGTCGTGGCGGCCCGGGGTGGTGGAGTCCAAGCCGATGAGCCGCAGGCCGTCGACCTCGATGAGCCGATCGTGCGGGACCGCGGTGTCGACGGCCCCGGGCTCGAGGCCGAGCAGCTCCACACCGAAAGCGGCGCGCTCGTCATGGTTGCCCATCACGTAGAGCACCTGGGCGCCGAGTTCGGCCGCCACCGGCTCGACGGCCTCGCGCAGCCGCCGGTACGCCTGGGGCGCGCCGTTGTCGGTGAGGTCGCCGGAGAGCAGGAACGCGTCGATGCGATGCCCGCCGGTGCGCAGCCGATCCAGGACCCGCAGCAGCGTCGCGTGGGTGTCGACGGTGTCGAGGACCTGCTCACCGGCGGCACGCAGGTGGGTGTCGGTGAGCTGGACGAGAATCAGATCGTTCATGAGGCCGGCATCAGTTTGGCGCCCTCGGTGCGGGCGGCGGTGAGAGTGGACTGGGCGTCCTTGCCCTGGAATACGATCGACTCGACGGCGTCCATCATGCCGTCGCGGATCTGCAGATAGTCGTTGCCCGGCATGGAAACCCACGGCTCCATGGTGGCCAGCTGCGCGATGTTCGGCGCCAGCAGCGGGTTCTGGATGGCCCACGAACCCAGCACGGCCGGATCGGTCACCATCTCCGAACGCAGCGGCAGGTAGCCGATGTTCTGCGCGATCTTCGTGTAGGACTGCTCGCTGGTGAGGAACTTGATCAGCTCCCAGCCGGCGCGCTGCTTGGCCGGGTCGCTGGTCAGGATGTGCAGTCCCGCACCGGAATTGGTGGGCACCGGCGCCTTGTCACCGAAACGCGGCATGGCGGCCGAACGCAGGTCCCACTTGTCCTTGGCGCCCGCCACGAACGTGCCCTGGATGGCGCTGGTCTCGAGGATCATGCCGATCTCGCCGCGCGCGAACGCCTCGTAGCCCTGCTTCTGCGCCAGCTTCGGCATCGAACCGGAGTTGACCAGATCCTGGGCCATCTTGGTGACCTCGACGCTGGGGGTATCGGCGTAGGTGAGGGTGCGGCGATCCTCGGAGATGACCCGTCCGCCGTCGGAGCGCACCAGAGACTGGAAGCACCAGTCCTTGGCGGCCTTGGTCAGGCAGTCCAGGTACACGCCGCCCTGACCGGTCTTCGCGGTGATCGCCTTGGCGTCGTCGGCGACCTGCGCCCAGGTGACCGGCGGCTTGGCCGGATCCAGCCCGGCCTGGGTGAACAGGCTCGCGTTGTAGTAGAGCACCGGGGTCGAGAACACGAACGGGACACCGTAGGTGTGGCCGTCCCAGTCGTCGAGGGTGCGGGCGCGCGGGTGGAAGTGGAACTTCTCACCGTCGAAGTTCTGCTGCACCGCCTGCTTGCCGAACAGCGTGTCGAGCGGCTTGGCGCCCAGCTGGTGGATGGTGAAATCCAGGTCGCTGAAACCCAATTGGGCGACATCGGGCGGGTGCCCGGCGACCATCTGGTTCTGGATGCTCGAGATGGTGTCGGTGGCCGGGTTGGGGCTGTTGCCCTGCGGCTTCTGCGCGGTCACGGTGATGTTGGGGAACTTCTTGGAGAAGTCGGCGATCAGGGCGTTGAAGGTGTCGGTCCAGGCGCCGGCGAGCCCGTAGTTGTAGGACTCGAACACGATCGAGACCTTCTGGTCGGGGCGTAGTTCGGGGACCTGCGCCGTGGAGGTGGCGTCGGTGGCGGTGGGACCGCTCAGCCCGCAGCTGGTCAGCGCGAGACAGGCGGCGAACACCATGCCCAGGACGGGGCCGGTGCGTTTCACGGGTCTTCTCCTCATCGAATGGTGGTGCGAAAGAATCAGGCGACCGAGGCCGCCGGGTCCGCGGGTGTGGTCGCGGCCGGCTCCTGCCAGCGCAGGCGCAGGCCGGAGTTGGGGTCGAACAGGTGGAGATCGGCGGGGTCGCAACGCAATCCGATGTCGTCGCCGACCCGGACACCGGCGGGACGGGTCGCGCGCACGCACAGCTCCAGCGTGCCGGCGGTGACGTGCACGAGCTCCTCGCTGCCCAGGTTCTCGACCATGGTCACCCGGCCGCGCACGGCCGTGGCGGTGGGGTCGATGCGCAGCCGCTCGGGGCGAATGCCGGCCAGCACCTCGGAGCCACTGCCTTCGCCGGTGTCACCACCGGATTCGGCCGTGCTGCCGCCGGATTCGGCGTCGATCCCGAGCGCGGCGTCGACACCGTCGCTCCGCATGCGCAGCTTGCCCTCGTGCGAAACCACCTGCGCCGGAAAGATGTTCATCGGCGGCGAGCCGAGGAACCCGGCCACGAACGCGGTGCGCGGCTGGTCGTAGAGCTCCTCGGGGGTTCCGACCTGTTCGACCCGGCCCGCATTGAGCAGCGCGATGCGCGTGGCCATGGTCATGGCCTCTACCTGGTCGTGGGTCACGTACAGGAAGGTGGCCCCCAGCCGCTGGTGCAGCGCGATGAGTTCGGCGCGGGTGGCGCTGCGCAGCTTGGCGTCCAGATTCGACAGCGGTTCGTCCATCAGGAACGCGCCGGGGTCGCGGACCATGGCCCGCGCCAGCGCGACTCGCTGCCGCTGGCCGCCGGAGAGCGCGGCGGGCCGGCGGTCCAGCAGCGCGGACAGTTCGAGCGTGCGCGCCACCTGCTCGACCCGCTCGGCGATCTGCGCCCGCGGCGTGCGACGGGCCCGCAGCGGGAACCCGATGTTCTTCGCGACCGTCAGATGCGGGTAGAGCGCGTAGCTCTGGAACACCATGGCCAGGTCCCGCCGCTGCGGGACCTCGTCGGTGATGTCGGTGCCGTCGAGGAGGATTCGGCCCTTCGAGGGCTGCTCGAGGCCCGCGATCATGCGCAGCAGCGTGGATTTGCCGCAGCCGCTGGGGCCGAGCAGCACCAGGAATTCACCGTCGGCGATGTCGAGGCTCACCTCGCGCACCGCGTAGTCGGTGTCGAATCGTTTCGACACCGCGTCGATCTGCAGGCGGGCCACTGTTCTCCTTCAGGCCGGCGCGGTGCCGGTCGTGATCCAATCCGCCACGCCGGTGGCGATGGCGGGCGCGTCCTTGACCCACCGGAAGTGGTCGCGGTTCGCGACGGCCGAGTTCTCGTCGATGTGCCAGCGGCTCACCTGGGCGGCGGGCATGCGCGAAACCAGGAAGTCCACATTGGATTTCGGTCCTAGCACGTCCTGCGACAGCGAGATCACCAGCACCGGCACGCGCATGGCGGCCAGCAGAGAGTTGTAGCGGCGTTTGGTGCCGCTGGGCCGGTAGTAGCTGGTCAGCGAATGCACCGACCAGTCGATCATCACGCCGCCGGGCATGGGCGCGGGAATGAGCACGCCCCCGGGCCAGTGTCCCTTGTACCGCGACACCAGGCCGATCCACTGGATCTGGCTCAGCGCCTCCCACCAGCGGCGCGGGCCGAACGCCCACCAGAAGACCGTGCCGGTGCCGATGATGGTGACGCCCGCGATCCGGCCGGGCTCGGCGGCGCAGAACAGCAGGGCCAGCTGGCCGCCCAGGCTGTGGCCGAACAGCTGGATCGGCGCGCCCGGGAAGCGCTGCTCGACGGCGGTGACGATGGCGGGCAGATCGGTCTCGATCATCTCGCGGTAGCCGAAGTCGGTGTGCTCACCCAGCTTCGGGGTGGCTTCACCGTGCGCCCGCAGATCGCAGGTCGCCACCGAAAGTCCCTGGGCGTGCAGGGCTTTGGCGAGTGAGAAGTAGTTCTTGGCCTTCAGCGCCATGGCCGGCAGGATCAGCACCACCGGTGCGTCGGGCCGCTGCGCGGGCAGGAAGCGGACGGTGAAGGCGACGCCGTCGGCCGTCTGGACCCGGGTGCTCTCCAGAGTGGTGAATTCCGAACGGGATTCGGGGGTCGTGGTGGTCGTGTCGCCGCTCATTTCGCCTCCGCCTCGGTGATGGTCACGTCGCACACGTAGTCGAAGGTGAACTTGGCGACCATGACCTCGTTGTCGTCGAGCAGCGTCGCCTTGCCGGACAGCTCGAAGCGCGCCGAGGCGGTGGCGGCCAGGAGGTCGGCCAGCTCGCGCTGGTCGACGGTGGCGATCGCGCGGATGCGGCCCTGTGCCGGTTTGCGGTAGGAGGCGCTGCCGCCGCGCAGCACCAGGCGTTCGACCGTGTACAGCCGGTGGGCGGCCGCGCCGACGAAGGCCGCCGCGCCCGCGATGTCGGCCGCGGTGAACAGCGCGCCCGCGTGCACGGTGGACATGTGGTTGCAGACCTCGTCCACGGCCGGGATCTCGACCACCGCGCGGTCGGGGCTGATCTCGGAGACCAGGGTGCCGACGTGGCGGCCGAAGGGCACCATCTGCTGCGAGATGGCGCGCAGGTACTCGTAATCGACGGCGTCGGGGTTCAGTTCCGGGTAGGCGGCGGCGAATCCTGCCAGCGTGCGGGTGCTCATTTCGGGCTTCCCTTCGGTGTTCTGAGTTGTCGGCGGCGATCGGGCGATCAGCGCGGGGCGCGCAGCACCCGGCGGGCGATCGACCAGCGCAGTACTTCCGAGGGCCCCTCGTAGATGCGGAAGGCCCGGGCCTCCACCAGGAATCGGGCCACCAGGTGGTCCTCGCAGACGCCGAGGCCGCCGTGCAGCTGCACCGCGCGATCGAGCACCCGCCAGACCGCCTCGGAGACGAAGGTTTTCGCGATGGAGGTCTCGTGCCGGGCCTGCGAGGAGGTCGGCCCGTGGGTGTCGATGGTGTCGGCGACGCTGCGCACCAGGCTGCGGGCGGCCGCGATATCGATCTCGTTGTCGGCGATGAGGCCCTGGGCGATGCCGTGTTCGGCGATGGGCACGCCGAAGGAGTGGCGGCCGGTGATGTGGTCGGCGGTGAGCTGCTGCGCGCGCACCGCCAGGCCCAGCCAGTTCATGCAGAACGTGAGCCGCGACGGCGCCAGCCGGACCTGCGCCAGTTCCAGACCGCGGCCGACCTCGCCCAGCACGGCGGTGTCGGGGACCTCGCAGTCGGTGAATTCGACCTCGCAGTGCCCGCCCGGGGCGCTGGTGTGGTCCAGGGTCGGCATCCGGCGGCCGACCCGCAGGCCCGGGGTGTCCTGATCGACCAGGAACATGGTGGGGCCGTCGGAGGTCGCCGCCACGCAGATGGTGAACGCCGCGCCGTTGGCGCCGGTGGTGAAGTGCTTGGCGCCGTTGATGACCCAGCCCTTGTCGGTCTCCTCGGCGGTGGTGCGCAGCATGCGCGGATCGGTCCCCGCGCCGGGGGCGGGCTCGGTCAGCGCGATGGCCGAGCGGACGTCGCCGGCGGCCAGCGGGGCCAGATAGTGTTCGCGCTGCTCGGCATTGGCGACGTGGGCCAGCAGATGGATGTTGCCGTCGTCGGGGGCCCAGGCGTTCACGGCCAGCGGGCCGAGCAGGCTGGCGCCCGCCGCCTCGAGCACCTCGGCCTGGGCCCGGGTGTTCAGGCCGAGTCCGCCGTACTCGGGATCGGACAGCGGGCCGAAGACCCCCGCGTCCTTGGCCTTCTTCTGCAGGTCCAGCCGCAGCGCGTCGTCGGTGACCCGGCCGCCGGCTACCACCTCGCGTTCCACCGGGATGACCTGCTCGATCACGAACTGCCTGGTCCGTTCGACCAGTTCCGCCACAGCGCTCATGGGGTCAGTGTCGGTCGGGCGTCGTATCCGCTGGGCGGGCGATCGTCAATGCCTATCGGACGAATCGACTGCCCCTTCCGAACCTTGCTCTTTCGGGCGTCTCGGACAGGCTGAGCCCCAGGAGTGTTCGACACCGGGCTCGCGAGGGCCGACGAGGGGATGCGATGACCGAGTTGATGGTCCGCGTGACCGGCCGACGCGACGTGGCCGAGGGCGTGTTCGCCCTCGAGCTGGCGGCGCTCGGCGGCGGCGCGCTGCCGGACTGGACGCCCGGCGCCCACATCGACGTGTTCGCCGGATCCGCAGGCGTCCGGCAGTATTCGCTGTGCGGCGACACCGCCGATCGGCAGCGCTGGCGGATCGCGATCCTGCACGAACCCGACGGCCGGGGCGGCTCCGCGCATCTGTTCCGGACCGCGCTTGCGGGCACCGAGTTGCGAGTGTCGCTGCCGCGTAACCACTTCGCCCTGGCGCCCGGTGAGGAGTACCTGTTCCTGGCGGGCGGCATCGGGATCACGCCGATCCTGCCCATGGTGGCCGCCGCCACCCGGGCGGGCGCGCGCTGGAGCCTGCACTACGGCGCACGCACCCGCGAGCACCTGGCCTTCACCGATGAGCTGGCGCGCTACGACCGGGTGAACCTGGTGCCACAGAACGAATCCGGGCTGCTGCCGCTGGCGGCCCTGCTCGCCGACACCACCGCCACCGTGTACTGCTGCGGGCCCGCGCCGCTGCTCGACGCCGTCGAGGCCGAGGGCGCGCGCCGGGGCCTGACCGTGCACACCGAGCGGTTCGTGCCACGACGCATCGACTACGGGGTCGATCGCGCCTTCGAGGTCCGCCTGGCACGCAATGGTCAGGTGCTGCGTGTCGGGCCGGACCGGTCCATCGTCGACGTGCTCGAGGGCGCGGGCGTCGCCATCGTCACCTCCTGCCGGGAGGGCACGTGCGGCAGCTGTGAGACGCCGTTCCTGGAAGGCGAAGTGGAGCACCGGGATTCGGTGCTCACCGCCGCCGAACGCGAATCCGGCAACACCCTGATGCCCTGCGTATCGCGGGCCGTCTCAGATGTTCTCGTGCTCGACCTGTGACACGAGAAACACAAGGAAAACCAAGCGAAAGAACGCAGAGAGAAACAGGATGAGGAACACTGCTGCGGCGTCCGCGCTGCTCGCCGCCACGCTGTGCATCGGCGCCGGCGTTACCGGTACCGCCCAGGCGGACTCCGCCGATGTCACGAACTACACGGCGACCGACACCGGAACCTCCACGATCGTGCGCACCGACGCCGGTTCGATGACGGTCGAGGACGGCATCTTCAAGATCAAGGCCGCCAACGGCACCGTCCTCGGCGGCACCGAGCTCTCCTTCCGGGTCGACGACTTCGTCTTCCCGATCGCGGCCGACATCTCCGGCCGCACCGCGACTCTGACCCCGCAGTTCGACGAGGCGCACGCGGTGTACAAGCCGGTCGCCCTGCCGTATGAGGACCAGGCCCCCTGGAAGACCCAGTACGACCGTGAGCAGGCGGCCTGGGGTCGCATGCGTGACACCATCTCCGTCGGCGCCGCCATCGGCACCCTGGTCGGCGGCCTCGGTGGCGCGGGTCTGGGCTGCCTGGCCGGTGCCGCCCTGGGCGCGACCCTGACCGGCGCCCTGGCGCTGCTGTTCGGCGCGGGCCCGCTGGCCGGTTGTGTCGCGGGTGCGGCCGCTGTCGGCTTCCTGGGTACCATCGCCGGTCAGCTGTTCGTGACCGCGCCGGTCGCGATCGCCGCTGCCATCCAGTACTTCACCACGATCAACCAGCCGTTCACGCCCGCGAAGTAGGCGTGTAAGACCCGGCGAGTCTCGCCCGGGGGACATGGCCCCGCCCGGATCATCGATGCGGGCGGGGCCTTTTGGTTCACAGGAGTACCGGGAGCTCGTGCAGGCCGCGGATCAGGGTGCTCGGATGCCAGGCCGCTTCGGCAGGCGCCAGGCGCAGGTCCGGGAACCGGGACAGCAGCGCGGCGAAGGCGATTCGCGCTTCCAGCCGGGCCAGGGGCGCGCCGACGCAGAAGTGGATGCCGTGGCCGAACGCGAGATGGCCGGTGGCGTCGCGGCCGGGGTCGAGGGTGTCGGCGTCCGGGTAGCGGCCCTCGTCGCGGTTGGCGGCGGCGAGCGCGATGTACACGAATTCGCCTGTGGGGATGGTGGTTCCGGCGATAGTGATCGGCTCGATCGTGTACCGCACGGTGGCCAGGTTGACCGGGCCGTCGTAGCGCAGGAATTCCTCGACCGCGTCGGGAATCGCGTCCGGATCGGCGCGCAGGGCTTGCAACTGAACCGGATTGCGCAGCAGGGCGCGGACGCCGTTGGCGATCAGATTGACGGTGGTGTCGTGCCCGGCGACCAGCAGCAGGAAGGCCATGCCGACTTGCTCGGGCTCGGTGAGCGAGTCGCCGTCGTCGGCGGGAACGGCGAGCGCGGAGAGCAGATCGGCGGCGGGGTGCTGAGCCTTCGCGCGCACCAGCCCGGTCAGGTAGGCCGCCATGGCCTGCGAGGCGCGGGCGCGGTCCTCCTCCAGGCCGGCGACGGCGACCAGTGCGCGGGTCCACTCCTGGAAGTCCGCGCGGTCGTCGAGCGGTATACCGAGCAGTTCGCAGATCACCGTGATCGGCAGCGGTTCGGCGAACTCGCGCAACAGGTCCGCTTCGGCTCGGCCTGCCAGCGCGTCCAGCAGTTCGCCGGTGATCTCCTCGATGCGCGGGCGCAACTGCGCGACCCGGCGCGGGGTGAAGGCCCGGGTGATCAGCTTGCGCAGCCGGGTGTGCCCGGGCGGATCGGTATTGAGCATGTGGGTGAGCAGGGCCAGGGCGCTCGGATCCGACGGCGGCGTCGCGCGTTTGGCGCTCAGCAGGGCGTCGGTCGCGGCCGCGTCCTTCTGGAGGCGGGGATCGGTCAGGGCGGCGCGGCCCGCGCCGTGATCGAGCACGACCCAGCGAACGAGGCCGTCGGGGAAGCGAACTCGCCGTACCGGGCCGTGCGCGCGCCAGCGGCGGTAGTGGGCGTGAGGATCTGCGAAGAATTCCGGGCCGATGGTTTCGATCCGGTCCAGGGCGTCGATGTCGGCCATGGCGTGACCCTATTCGGCGGGGCGGACGGGGCGCGGGAGCGCGTGAAATCCCGATCATCCGATCGGAGTTCGGAATGGAATGGCGTGCGGCGAACCGGAATTCACCCTGGGCTGCTCGAATTCGAGGACATCGCAGTCCAGAGAGGATGACACCATGACCAGCACCGACATCAAGGTGAACGACACCGTCGCGTCGCGCGTCGGCGAACTGACCGAGGTATTCCAGCGGGGCCTGGACGAGAAGCTCGGAGTCGGTGCGTCGCTGGGCATCCGGCTCGATGCGGCCGGCGACGGCTTCACGCGGTACTACCTGGACCCCAATCCGGCCACCATCAACGCCATGTTCACCGTGCACGGCGGCGTGATCGCCACCCTGATGGACACCGCCATGGGCAGCGCCGTCTTCACGAAACTCGGTGACAACACCGCCTATACGACCCTGGAGCTGAAGGTCAACTTCATCCGCTCGGTCGCCCTCGACGGCAAGCGGCTGACCTGCGAGGCCACCGCGGTGCACGTGGGCCGGCGCACCGCCACCGCCGAGGGCCGCATCACCGACGCCGACGGCAAGCTCATCGCGCACGGCTCCACCACCATCCTGGTGCTCGGCCCGCAGGGCTGATCCGGACGAGAACTCCGATCCGCGCGAAAAGGCCCGGCTCCCATCGGGAGCCGGGCCTGCGCCGTACTCGCCCCGATCAGGCCAGGGCGCGGCACTGGCCGATGAAGCGGGCCAGTTCGTCGATCCGGTCGGTGCGGGCGTCGACCGCGCGGTCGATCACCTTGAGCAGATGCTCGTAGGCTTCGGTGTGGTCGTAGTCGGCGACCTCGGCGATGCGCAGCGCCCACCGCCAGTAGCCGCGCAGCGTATCCGCCAGCGGCATCCGGAATCCCGCGATCACGTCCCGGATGGGCTCCACCGCCGCGTCACCCTGGACCCGCAGGTAGCGGCCCACCACGTCGGCCATGAAGCTGAAGTGGCGCGCCTCGTCGCGGGCCAGCCGGCTCAGCACCGCCGCGAGCACGGGATCGCCGGAGACGTCCCGCAATTGGTGGTAGTACATCTGGGTCGCCTTCTCCTGCACCAGCGCGTAGGCGAAGAACTGCACCGGATGCTCGTAGGGCAGGTCGAACGGCTTGCGGCCCTCCACCGCCAATTCGGTCCGCAGGGAGTCTCTCTCGGCGATGCCGGAGGCCACCTGGTACCGGTTGAGCGCGCGGGCGTGGGTGTCCTCCTCGAGCGCCCAGCGCACCGTGAAGTGGTAGAGCTCGCGATTGTGGACGAACGCCGGCAGTTCGACACTGTCGTTCACCGGGAAGCAGCGCTGGTAGACATCGAAGTATCCCGGCAGGTGATCCTCGATGTAGGTGACGAACTGGACCGCCGAGCGCTGTCCTTCGGTGAGCCGCTCGGCGTCGGCGCCGGCCCAGTCGAAGGCGGTCTCCACGTCCCAGGCGCGGGTGGCGGGCGAGGCGGCCAGGAAGCCGTCCACCGCCGCCACCAGTTCACCGACCGGCAGCAGCGCGGATTCGATGCTCATCGATACTCCTGACGGCTAACGGGCCTTGCGGCAGCCCAGTGCGTAATGCTTGGTGGTGTAACCCCATCCGGCATTGGCCACCTCGAGGTAGTACCGCAGTTTGGCGGCCAGGCCCGGCTGCCGCTCGTCGATGGCGTCGGCGGCGGCGTCCACATTGGCGATCCAGTCCTCGATGGTGCGCCGGTAGTGATCGGTGAGATCGTCGACCGAGGTGATCGTGAAGCCGGTGTCCTCGGCGGCGGTCACCAGGTCCGACAGCGGCCGCAGATCGCCCCAGCCGAAGATGTCGGAGCGCACGAACTCGGTGCCTGCCCGCTCGTCGAAGGCCCGGCGGGCGGCGGCATTGCGGAAGCAGCTCTCCGAGACGTAGAGGGTGCCGCCGCGGCGCAGCACCGCGCGGGCGCGGCGGAACACCTCGTCCAGATCGGGCATGTGCACGATGGACCCGAGCATGGTGACGGCGTCCACGCTGCCTGCGGGCAGGTCGAGCTGCTCGAAATGCCCGACGCGCGTATGGACCTGACGGTCGACGCCGCGGGCATGCGCCTGCGCGGCAATGTAGTGGTGCTGGCGCGGCGCGGGACTGATGCCCAGGGTCTCGCAGCCGTACTCCTGGGCCATGAACAGGATCAGCGAGCCCCAGCCGCAGCCGATGTCGAGCAGTCGCTCGCCGCCCTGGATGCCGAGGCGGCGGGCCACGAACCGCAGCTTGTTGCGCTGGGCGAGTTCGAGGCTGTCGTCGTCGTTCTCGTAGAGCGCGGAACTGTACTTGCGCAGCGGATCCAGGAACTGACCGAAGATCTCCGGATCCAGGTCGTAATGCTGGTTGGTGTCGGCGGTGACGGTCATGCCGCATCCTGCAGCGCCTTGTCGACGACCACGGCCACCTCGGCGAGGGTGGCGGTGCCGAAGACGTCCTCGTCCTCGAGCTCGATGTCGTAGGTGCGCTCGATGCGCGCGATCATGCGCAGCACCCGCACCGAGTCCACGCCGGCCATGGCGCGCAGGTCGGCGTCGGGGGTCAGTTCCGAGGCGGGCAGGCCGGTCTCAGCGACGGCGATCTCGGTGACGGTGCGCAGGATGTCATCGGTGGTCATGACGGAACTCCATTCGGGGACAGGGCATTTGCTGTGGTGAGGGCCTGGTCGAGCAGGGCGACCTCGTCGTCGCGCAGGGACAGCTGATGGCGCACGGACTCGAGCGCGAAGGGGCGGTAGGTGGCGGCCGAGGACGCGCAGCTGACGCCGTCGGCGTCGAGGATCTCGGCGCCGGCCTGGATCAGATCGCTGGATCCGGCCGCGGACAGCGTTGCCACACACCGGTATTCGCAGTCGATGAGCAGCGGCGTCAGGAAGCGGGTGCGCTGCGACACCGTAAACGCGGGCACCTGCCGGGCCAGCACGATCAGGTTGCCCATCACCTCGTCGCAGATGACGCCGGTCAGACCGCCGTGCACGATGCCCGGGTAGGACTCGAAACAGCGGTCGAGCCGGAAGCGGGCCTGCAGGCCGGCCGGGTGCGGGGTGAAGGCCAGCCGCAGTCCGGAGGCGTTGTGCGGGGAACAGCCGAAGCAGTGATAGTCGGGGATGACCGACCACGGCACACGGACGGTCGCCGGATCCGCGGGCGCGGCGGTGGCCGGATCCGCGGGCGCAGCGGTGGGGGAGAGCACGGCCGCGCCGCTAGGCGATGGCCTCGGCCAGCGCGCGGCGGACCTTGGCATTGCTGGACAGGTCCAGGCCGGTCATGGTCGCGAAGGTGCGGCGCACCTTGTCGTGCAGCACCTCCAGTTCGCCGTCGGCGGCGACCTGTTCGAGGAACAGCTCGAAGCCGGTGTCGATGGTCTCGTGGTCGCCGAGCTCGGCGATCCCGGCCTTGAAGGTGCTGACCGGGTGCTTGATCTTGGCCTCGGAGCTGTACACGTACAGAGTTTCCAGGACCGAGGGCAGCTCCTCGGGCCGGCGGGCCAGGCGCTCGGTGGCGTAGTGGATGAACTCGCGGGCGTGCCCGGCCTCGTCGCGACTCGCGTTGAGCAGCAGCGACTTCAGGACCGGCTCCTGCACCCAGGCCGACACCGCGCGGTAGACGTGGTTGACCGTCAGCTCGGAGATGATGTTGGTGGCCAGCGTCGCCGAGGGCGAGGTGCCCGGGGCGTAGGGCTCGCGCATCGCGTCGACCGCGCGGTCCTCGACATCCTCACCGATGGCGCGCAGCCAGGACCGGAAGGCGTAGTGGTGCTGCACCTCCTGGTAGCCCCACACCACGGCGAAGGTGGAGAAGTCGTAGTCGTCGACGAACTCGGCCAGGAAGCCGTGCACGGCGGCGATGACATTGGACTCGCCCATGGCAGCGCTCTTGGCCAGGGTCACGTACTCCGGCCGCACCAGGTCCTTGTCCACGGTGTCGAAGGCGAGATCGCCCAGCTTCCAGTGCAGGCGCTCGTAGTGGCGGAAGACTTCATAACTGTGCACGGGTGCCTCCGGTTCGTGCGGATCGAATGGCGTTGGGCGTCAATGCCACTGGGTGATGTCAGCGGTGCTGGGTGATGAGGTCGCGGGCGGCGAGCCGCTGGAGCTTGCCGCTGCTGGTGCGGGGGATGGTGCGCGGCGGCACGAGGTACACCTCGACGGCCGCCAGCCCGAGGTCGGCGGCCACCTGGTCGCGGATGGCCCGGGTCAACGCGGCCGCGGCGTCGCCGTCGAGTTCGGATTCGGCGATCAGCGCGATCACGTCCGCGCCGTCGGGGTCGATGGCGGCGGTGCAGCGCTGCTTGTAGATGCCGTCGAGGTCGCGCACGGCGGCCTCGACGTCCTGGGCGTAGTGGTTCACACCGCGCACGGTGATCATGTCCTTGCAGCGGCCGGTGACGAAAAGCTCACCGGCGCGCTGATATCCGAGGTCGCCGGTGCGCAGCCAGCCGTCGGTGAAGCGGTCGGCCACCGCGGCCGCGTCGGCGCTGAGGTAGCCGTCGGTGACCGACGCGCCGCGGATGAGGATCTCCCCGACCCGTCCGTCGGGCAGGTCGAGGCCGGAATCGGTGGACACCACCCGCAATTCGAGGCCGTCGACGGCCGAGCCGACCCCTGCCACCGCCCGCGCGCCCGCCTGTTCCGGCGGCACCGGGTCGGCGTGCCGGGCGTCGGCCAGCAGCGCCCGGTCCACCCACTCGAACACCGGTTCACGGCCCAGCGGCGGGAACGCCACGGCCAGGGTGGCCTCGGCCATCCCGTACACGCCGAACATGGTGCTCGGCGCGAATCCGGCCGGGGCGAACCGGTCCAGGAACCGGGTCACCACCTCCTGCGAAATCGGTTCCGCGCCATTGAAGGCGATGCGCCAGCGACTCAGGTCGTACTCGGCGACCTGCTCCGGGGGTACCGCGCCCAGCAGCGCCTCGTAGCCGAAACTCGGCATGGCGGTGATGGTGGTGCCGCTGGCGGCGAATTCGCGCAACCAGCGCGCCGGGTCCTTGACGAACGACAGCGGCGACCACAGGCGCGCCGGAATGCCGCGCAGGATCGCCGAGAGCGTGCCGAACAGGCCCATGTCGTGGAACAGCGGCAGCCAGAAGCCGCCCTGATCGTCCAGGTCCAGGGCGATGCCCCGGCGGATGGCGGCCAGCCCGGCCATCACCTGGCGGTGGGTCAGTCGCACGCCCTTGGGGAGAGCGGTGCTGCCGGAGGTGAACTGCACGACCGCCAGGTCGTCGGGCTCCGGGGTCGGCAGTATCACCCGCTCGGACTCGTCGTCGGCGGAAAGCTCTGCGGTGTCGAGGAATTCGACCGCGACGGCATCCCCCAGCAGCGGCACCAGCTCCGCGAACCGCGGGGACACCAGCACCGTGCGCATGCCCGCCGCCGCGGTGATGGCGGCCAGCTGCGGGGGATAACCGCCGGCGCGACGCGTGCTCGCGGGCAGGGGCAGAGGAGTGGCAGCCGCGCCGGCGGCGGCGATGCCGAAGAAGCTCACCAGGAATTCCGGTGCGTTCGGGCAGAGGATGCCCACCGGTTCGCCCCGCCGCACCCCGCGCCGGATCAGCGCGGCCGCCGCCGCCCGTGCGGCGCGGTGCAGTTCGGCGTAGTCCATCCGCTCGGCGGTCGACCAGAATGTCGCCTCCACACGCGGGTGCTCGGCGGCGATGAATGCGAGCCGATCGGTCAGCGTGCCTTCGGAATTCGCGGAATTCATAACCGTCACGACAACAGCGAATTGTGTCCGGGCGCTGAACGCGTTGTTACACGTGAGCGGTGATAACCAGCGTCGATCGTCCAATTACAGTGCGCGATAAAGAGATACGACGATCGGACGATAGGCGGTCGCAATGGCCGCACGACCCGCCCGGGGCAGGCGGCGAGGATGAACTCACGAAAATGGTATTCACAATTCAGGAGTCGCCGGTGAGTTCCGAACCCGCCGCCGTCGCGGAAATGAATCGGGTCCAGCAGGCCGTCGTCGAGAGCATCGCGCCGCACCTGCGGCACAACCCCTACGACAGTTACCGGATCCTGCGCGCCGCCGGGTGTTTCGTGCCCGGTCCCCACGACACCCATCTGGTCACCCGCCACACCGAGGCGCAAGCCATCCTCACCGATCCGCGCTGGAGTCACGCCGAGGAACCCGAGCTGCTGCACGGCGACAGCGACGTGGAGCTGCCCGGCTCGTTCCTGTGGATGGAACCCCCCGATCACACCCGGCTGCGCGGGCTGGTCGGCAAGGCGTTCACCGCCCGCACGGTCAGCGGATTGCGCGAGCGCGCCACCCAACTGGTGGACGAGCTACTGACTGCGATTCTCGCCGACCGCGAGGTGGATCTGCTCGAGGCCCTCGCCTATCCGGTGCCGCTCACCCTCATCTGCGAGATGCTCGGCGTGCCCGCCGAGGCGCACGCGCAGGTGCGGGCCATGTCGGCGGGCATCGCCCGCGGACTCGACCCCGACGTGCTGCTCAGCCCCGAGGAACTGGCCGCCCGCACCGCGGCGGTCCACGAATTCACCGAATTCTTCGGCGATCTCGTCGACCAGCGCCGCCGCGCCCCGCGCGCCGACCTGATCACCGCGCTGGTCCAGGCCGAGGAGGCCGGGGTGCGGCTGAGCCACACCGAGCTCATCGGCACCCTGCTGATCCTGGTGGTGGCCGGCCACGAGACCTCGGTCAACCTCATCGGCAACGGCGTGCTCGCCCTGATCCGGGAGCCCGGCGAATTCCAGCGGCTGTGCGCCGATCCCGACCTGGCCGGCGCCGCGGTGGACGAGGTGCTGCGCTACGACGCGCCGGTGCACCTCACCACCCGCACCGCGCGGGCCGAGATCACCGTCGGCGAGCGCACTTTCGCACCCGGTGACGCGGTGATCGTGTTGCTCGGCTCGGCCAATCGCGACCCGGCCGCCTTCCCCGACGCCGACCGGTTCGACCTGGGCCGGTATCTGCCGGGCCGCAACACCGAACGGCACCTGTCCTTCGGTCTCGGCCTGCACTACTGCCTGGGCGCGCCACTGGCCCGCATGGAGATGCAAACGGTGATGCACGCCTTGGGTGTTCGCGTCACCGCGTTGAGCCTGCTGGCCGAGCCGCCGTACCGGCCCAATGTGGTCGTCCGCGGCATGTCCGAATTGTGTGTCCGTGTGGAGGGCCGATGAGCACCGCCGTACCCGAGATCACCTTCGACGCCTTCGATCCCGGCCACCGCGCCGATCCCTATCCGGCCTACCGCCGCGTCCGCGACGCCGCGGCCCTGTTCCCGTACCGGTTCGGGGACGTACCGGTCACTCTCATCACCCGGTACCGGGAATGCGCGGCCATCCTGACCGGCGCGGACTGGGGACACGGGTACGCCGCCGGTATCAGTCCTTTCCGTGACACTACCGCCGCCATTCCCGGTTCCTTCGTGCGCATGGATCCGCCCCAGCACGGCCGCTACCGCAAGCTCGTGGCCAAGGCGTTCACGCCGCGCATGGTCGGCGAACTCGCGCCGGTGGCCGGGCGGGTGGTGGACGAGCTGGTCGACATCGCCCTGGAGCGCGGGGAATTCGATGTGCTCGAGGATCTGGCGGTGCCGCTGGCGGTGGCCATGATCCCGGTGCGGCTGCTGGGCGGTGATCCGGCCGACGGCGGACGCTTCCGGGAGTGGCAGCTGGCCATCGCGCGCGGCAGCGACCCGGACTCGCTGCTCGGGCCCGCCGACATCGAGGCGCGCGGGCGGTCGGCGCTGGCCTGCATGGGGTACTTCGGCGAACTGGTCGCGCGGCGCAAGCGGGAGCCGGGCGCGGATCTGCTCAGCGAACTGGTCGCGGCGAGCGCCGACGGTGAGGCGCTGACGGAGGCGGAAGTCATCGGCATGGCCCTGCTGCTGCTCGTAGCGGGTATGGAGACCTCCATCAACCTGATCGGCAACGGGCTGCTGGCGCTGCTGCGCAATCCGGACCAGCTCGAATTGCTGCGTGAGCGACCCGAACTCGTCGAACCGGCCCTGGACGAGATGCTGCGCTACGACGCGCCCACCCAGTTCACCATCCGGGTGGCCCTCGCCGATACCGTGGTCGGCGGCCGGCAGTTCCGGCGCGGCGACGGTGTCGTGGTGCTCACCGCCTCGGCCAGCCGCGATGACCGGGTGTTTCCGGACGCCGACACCTTCGACGTCACACGGTACGCCGGAAACCGGCCCGCCCGTAAGCATCTGGGCTTCAGCCTCGGCATCCACTACTGCGTCGGCGCCCCGCTGGCGCGGCTCGAGGCCGCGGCCGCGGTGCGCGCCCTGCTCGATCGCGCGCCCGGGCTGCGGCTGGGCGCGGAGGCCGTCGGCTACCGGCCCAGCCTGATCCACCGCGGTGTGATGGCCCTGCCGGTGACGGTATGAGCCCGGCGGACCGGCACGCGATCGTCATCGGCGCGGGTATCGCGGGACTGCTCGCGGCCCGCGTGCTCGCCGAATTCTGCACGCGGGTCACGATTCTCGAACGCGATACCGGCGACGCGGCCGCGGTGCGCCGCGGTGTCGGGCAGGGCCGGCACCTGCACGGGCTGCTCGACCGTGGCCGCACCATCTTCGAGGAGCTGTTCCCCGGCTGCACCGACGATCTGGTCGGGGCCGGAGCGCAGACCGCCGAGGTGCTCGTCGGAACCCGGTGGTACATCGCCGGATCGCGGCTGACGGCCACTCCGACCGGGCTCACCTCGATCATCGCGACCCGGCCGCTGCTGGAATCCGTGCTGCGCCGCCGCACCCTGCAGCTGCCGAATGTGCTGCTGCGCGAGGGAATCACGGTCCGCGGGCTGATCGGGGACAGTGCTCGCATCACCGGCGTGCGGGTGGGGTCCTACCGTGATCCGCACCCCGGCAGAGACTTCGATGCCGCAGGTGGCGACGGGGCAGCAGCCGTCTCGCGCGGCTCGGCCCCGGACGGTGAGATCGCCGTCGCCGATCTCGTCGTCGACGCGAGCGGGCGGGGATCGCGGATCTGCGAGTGGCTCCGGGTGATCGGCGCGCCGACGCCGGTGGAGGAGCAGCTCGAGGTCGACCTCGGGTACGCCTCGCGTCTCTACCGGTACGGCGAGGGACAATTGGGCGGGCACGCCTCGGTGATCATCTCCACCGGTGCCGACGGGCACGGCGGCGGGGCGGTCCACGTGGAGGGCGATCGCTGGCTGGTCACGCTCGCGGGCATGATGGGCGATCATCCGCCCACCGACGCGGCGGGCTTCCAGGCGTATGCCGCGAGCCTGGACGCGCCCGACATCCACGAGATCATCACGGCCGCAGAGCCTCTCGACGAGGCAGTGCCCTACCGGTTCCGGTTCTCGGTGCGGCGCCGATTCGACCGGCTGCCCGCCGCGCCCGCGGGACTGGTCGTGCTCGGCGACGCTCAGTGCGCGTTCAACCCGCTCTACGCCCAGGGCATGACCGTGGCTGCGCTGCAGGCGGTCGCCCTGCGTGCATGCCTGGACGGCGGACTATCGTTCGCGGAGCTGCCCGCGCGCTTCTACGCGGCCGCGACCGAGGCCGCCGCCACCGCCTGGCAGCTCGCGGCGACCTCGGATCTGCGTCATCCGCGGGTCGCGGGACGGCGCGGGCTGCGCACCCGGCTCACCAATGCGTATGTGGCGCAGGCACATCGCGCCGCCCACCGGGACCCGCTGGTGGCACGCACCTTCATGCGAGTCGCCCATCTCGTCGAACCGCCCGCCGCGCTGACCCAACCGGTGCTGGCGGGCCGAATCATGCTGCGCGGCAATGGCGCCGCACTCGCCATGTCGGCCGATCGTTGAATCCAGGAGGACAATCATGGCCGCCGCCCCAGAGGTGAACGCCGTTGCCGAAGCGCAGGACCCGGCCGTTGTGAACGCGCTGGTCCAGCTTTTCGGGCCCGACGGCCGCTCGGACCCCTACACCCCGGCGCGCGTGCTGCGCGATGCCGGGCCCATTCATCAGACCCCGCTCGGGCATCACGTGCTCACCCGGTACGAGGACTGCGCCGCGGTGCTGTCCACCACGGCGTGGAGCCACGCCGAGGAGGCCGGGATGATGCACCCGACCGTCGAACCCGAGGACGCTCCCGAGGAACTGCCCACCTCCTTCCTGTGGATGGAGCCGCCGGACCACACCCGGCTGCGCAATCTGGTCACCAAGGGGTTCACCCCGCGCACGGTGGCCCGGCTGCGGCCGCGCATCGAGAAGCTCAGCGAGGAGCTGGTCGACAAGGCCCTGGAGGCAGGCGAATTCGACCTGGTCGAGATGATCGCCTACCCGCTGCCGCTGATCATCGCCTGCGAGCTCATCGGCGTGCCGGAGGAAGCCTACGAGCAGGTGCACCAGTGGTCGCAGGACCTGGCGCGCGGGTTCGACCACGACTACACACTGCCCGAGGAATCGCTGAAGGCGCGCAGCGCCGCCTCGCGCGGATTCATGGGCTACTTCCGGGAACTGCTCAACGAGCGGCGCGTGAATCCGCGCGAGGACCTGCTCAGCGCGCTATCTCAGGTCGAAGATCGCGGTGACGTGCTCACCGAGCAGGAACTGCTCGCCACCTGCATCACCACGTTCGTGGCCGGGCACGAGACCACCGCCAACCTGATCGGCACCGGCATGCTGCGGCTGCTGCGTGCGCCCGATCAGATCCAGGCGATGCGTGACCGGCCCGAACTCACCGCCTGCGCGCCCGACGAGCTGCTGCGCCTGGAACCGTCGGTGCAGATCACCACCCGGGCTGCGACCCGGCCGATCACCGTCGCCGGGCACGACTTCGAACCCGGTGAGGGCGTGGTCGTTCTCATCAACTCCGCCAATCACGACGAGCGGGTCTTCCCCGACCCGGACCGCACCGACGTCGCCCGCTACTCCGACCCCATGCACCCGGCGAAGAAGCACCTGGGCTTCAGCCTCGGCATCCACTACTGCCTGGGCGCCCCCCTGGCCTTGCTGGAGATGGAGATCCTGCTCGACGTGCTGCTGCGCAAAGTCGGTGCGATGGGGTTGCTTTCGGAGAATCCACCGTTCAAGCCGAACGTGGTGATTCGAGGACTGGAGGCGTTGCAGGTGGGTTTCCAGCCCGCCTGATCCGATGACGCGTTCCGGCGCGGCGCGTTCGCGGGTGGATGCTTGTGAGTGCCGCGCCGGGCAGCGCAGGCGGCCTGGAAGCCGATCCATCCGATGCTGCCGCGCAACAGGATTCGCAGTGTAACCGGCGGGTACCGGGTGCATCGGTGCCCGCCGGGATTATCGGGCTTTCTCGCACCATGCGGCCGTGTCGCACTCGCTGCGGACGGGCGCCTGGAGGCGCGCTCGCCCAGTGTGATCCGGGCGACTGAGCGAGACCCGGGGCAGCCGGCGTCGACTCCGGGCGTCGCTGCCAGCTCAACGGCAAACATTTGGTGGGAGTGCAGTTCTGTCTCGATTCTGCTGATGACATCGCTGTATGGCCCCGCGAGATCCTTGAGTCTTGCCTCCGAACCGATCATGGCGGCGGTGGTGATAGGCAGAGTCGACACGTGGAGTCCCGGATCGATGCAGATAAGCGGGACGCCGGTCGCCCCAGCCGCGCGAGTTCGGTCACCGCGAAATGGGCGGTCAAATCCCATCCAGGCGTTGTCCCGTCGATCGGGATCTCGTAAGCCTTTCAAGATGCTCCCGCTTTGGTGACACCGGCCAGCACGAGTTCGCTCTCCAATTGTCGGGACTTCAGCCCGTGGACATCCCCGCCATGTAGTCGGCGTGGGCCGCCTTGACCCCGAGCCCGATCGCCAGGTGCGTCTTGCCGATCCCGGGCGGGCCCAGCAGCATCACGTTCTCGGCCTTGGGAACAAATGTTCCAGTAGCCAAGTGCGCCATGACATCTCGCCGCAGGGAGGGCAGATGGTCGAGGTTGAAGTCCTCCAATGTTTTGACCTGTGGGAAGTGCGCGGTGCGGATGCGCATGACGGTGCCCTTGGACTCGCGGTCGGCGACCTGGCGTTGCAGCAGCGCCGCCAAATACACTTCGTGCGACCAGTTTTCGTCGCGAGCCTGCTCGGCCAGCTCCTCCCAGCTGCGCCCGATCGTCGGGACCTTCAGCACCCGGGTCAGGTAGGCCAGCATCGAGGGCAGCCCATCAGGCGGCTTGGCCGGGCTGCCATTGGTGGCGGGCTTGGATCTGGTGGCGGTCATTGCTGCCTCGATTCTCGTGCCGGAACAGTGAAATCGACGCCGAACAGGGCGTCGTAATCCGGCAGCGCGCGCAGCG
>NZ_JBSGCB010000076.1:0-33276 GCF_053601595.1 Nocardia sp. NPDC004711
CCGTCGTATACCTCCAGTCACAGGCGACACAAAGGGAACACCAACCGATCCTGCATCATTCCCCCCACCAGCCCCATTCTGTTAGGAGTTCTAAGAGCTGCCTCACGTTCGCGGGTCCAGACGGGCCGGATCTGCGATGGCGGTGCGTTCTCCCGATTCGGTTGCAGCCAAACCTTTTTCGCGCAGCGGTTGCAAGGGTCCGTTACCCGCCGTCCGGGCCGAGGTCGGGTGGGGCGTCGGGGGTTACGACGAGTCGGTCGGACATGGCGGTGGCGATGAACTTGGGGATGGCGGGGGCGAAGATCTTGAGGTAAAAGTTCATCCATTCGTGGCGGGAGCTGAGGAATGGGAAGTCGGTGGGGGCCATGTAGCGGATGGCGAGCATGGGGAGGGGGGCGTCCAGGGCGGGGAAGGACGGGTTGTGGAGGCCGGGGACGGTGCAGCCGGGGTAGAACTGGCCGAGCATCAGGCCCTGTTCGACGAATTTGGTTTTCTGGTCGTGCTGAACGGTGTCGATGTCGGCGTATTCGGTGAGGTCGGGAAAGACCGCGATGACGGCTTTGAGTTTGGAATCGGGTTCCTTCTGGGGTGGCAGGGTGGGAAACAGGTCGTACAGGTCGGCGACTATCGCGGAGATGCGCGAGCGGTCGATATCACGACCGGGGATGAATGCGGCCCACAGGGATCGCAGTGCGATGGCGTGGCTGGTGTAGGGGCAGACATTGCCGGGCCGGCCCAGGTCGGGGTGGGATTGGCACAGGTAGTCGACCATCCATCGGCGCAGTTCGGCAAGGTGAAGGTGCATGCCGTTACCGGCTGCCACATCGGGGTCGAACAAGTTGACTGGCTCGACGCCGGAACGTGTTCCGACGATTCGGTCGGTGTTCATGATCGGCTTGTCCTTGCTGGGGTTTGTGACTCCGTGGGTGCGGCGTGGATGGACCGGAAGTGTTCGGTGAGGACGAAACCGATGGCGCGGAGCGCATCCTGATCGGTCATCCGTTCGTGCTGGACGGGAATCCGGTGCTCGCTGATACGACCGGTGATGTGGTCGTTCCAGGCCTGCGCAGGAGAGGACCCGTCGACGTGGTGGTCGTCGGCGCTGAAGTAGATCAGATCGCCGTCGAACAGTCCCGGCCGATGGTTCCAGGTGAGGTCGATGAGCCGGGTGTAGTCGCGTTGCAAGCTCACCAGATGCTCGGAGGTCACCTCGGTGAACAGTCCGCCTTGCCGGTGCAGCAACTCGGTTGCTGCGTCGATGGTCAGCTCGGTGTCGCCGTCCGGAACGGCGACACCGCCGAACTCGGCGAGCATCGTCGCCACGGAGGGTGTGGGACCCCGGAAGCTGTCGGCCGTGACGACGCGGGTGTCCATCATGGCCAGGGTGGCGACGGAGTCGCCGTCGCGGCGGAGCTGGACCGCGATCGCGTGCGCGATGGTGCCGCCGAGCGAGTAGCCGAGCAGATGGTAGGGGCCGTGCGGTTGGACGGACCGGATCTCCTGCACATAGCGGGCGGCGAGTTCGTCGAGGGTGTCGAACCGCACGGTGGGGTCGGACAGCGCGGGAGATTGCAGCCCTCGGACGGGGCGGTCGGGATCGAGGTACCGCACGAGTCCGCTGAAGCCCCAAGCCAATCCGACCGCCGGGTGAATACAGAACAGTGGCGGATCGGTTCCGGCAGCGCGCAGCGGCAGCATCACGGCGAGCGCCCCTGCGAGATCCCGTCCGTCGACGTCCTGCCCTGCGAGGCCGTCACGGCGGCTCTCGATGCGGCGGGCCAGCGATTGCGGCGTCGGATCGGTGAACAGCCACTGCAGCGGCACGGTGACACCGGTGGACTCCGCGAGCCGCGCCACCAGTTGGATGGCGGCCAGCGAGTTGCCGCCGAGAGCGAAGAAGCCGTCGTCGAGTCCGACTCGCTCGATGCCGAGGGTTTGGCCGAAGGCTTCGCACACGGTGGCCTCGAGCGGGGTGGACGGCGCCCGGAACCGAGCCCGACCGCGCAGGTCGGGTGCGGGCAGGGCGTTGCGATCGAGTTTGCCGGTGGTCGTGAGCGGTATCCGGTCGAGCGTCACGATGGCGGTCGGGATCATGTGGGTGGGCAATCGGGTAGCGAGGTGCCTGGTCAGCGCCGCGGCATCCGGTGTGGTGTGCGGGGCGGGCACCACATAGCCCGTGAGCTGGTCGACACCGTCGGGCCGGGTGTGGACGGCGACGGCGGCACGCGAGACGTCGGGATGGCTGCACAATGCGGTTTCGATGTCGCCTGGTTCGATGCGATGGCCGTTGACCTTGATCTGCAGATCGCTACGGCCCAGGTATTGCAGTCTCCGGTCGCTGGTCCAGGTGACCAGATCGCCCGTGCGGTACATGCGGGTCCCGGCCGGCCCGTACGGGTCGGGGATGAATCGTGCTGCCGTGAGCGCGGGTTGCCCGTGGTAGCCGCGGGCGATGCCCGGTCCGGACAGATACAGTTCGCCGACCACTCCGGGCGGGACCGGGCGCAGTCTGCGGTCGAGCACGACGGCGGAGAATCCGCGGGCCGGGCCGCCGATCGGCGGCGGACCGTCGGCGGTGGTGGTCAGGAGGACGTCGGTGCAGCTCTGGATGGTGGTCTCGGTCGTCCCGTAAGCGTTGATCAGCGTGCGGTCCGGGGCCCATCGGGCTGCCAGATCCGGTGAGCATGTCTCGCCGCCGAGGATCAGGGTGTGGAGGGTATCGAGTCCGTCCGGGCGCAGTGATGCGAGCACAGTCGGAGTGACGGCCGCATGGGTGACCTGTGCGGCCTCGATCAGCTCGGCCAGCTCGGCGCCGGCGACCACACGCTCCGGTGCGAGCACCAGGGTGGCTCCGGCGGCGGTAGCGCTGAGCCATTCGAGGATCGACACGTCGAAGGTCGGTGAGGCCGCGGCCAGTATTCGAGAGGACGAGGTGAGGCCGAGCTGCTCCCGCGCTTCGGCGGCCAGATTCGCAATCCCGGTATGGGTGACCACGACGCCCTTGGGGGTGCCGGTCGAGCCCGAGGTGTAGATCAGGTAGGCGGGGTGCTCCGGCCGGAGCGTGGCCGTGCGCTCGGAATCGTCGATCGCGTTGGCGGACAAGGACATTGCCTTCGCGGCGAATCCGGGACTGTCGAGGCTGAGCCACGTGGTGGTGTCCGGCAGCCGGTCTCGATGGGTCTCGGCGGTCAGCCCGGCGATGGCACCGGCATCGGCGAGAATGCCGCTGATCCGGTCTTCGGGCTGGGCGGGGTCGATCTGCACGAACGCGGCGCCGGTCTTGGCGACCGCCCAGACGGCGATCATGGCGTCGATGGAGCGCGGTAATGCCACGGCCACAAACGATTCCGGTCCTGCTCCGGCGTCGATCAGTATCCGCGCCCACCGGTTCGAGACTTCGTCGAGTTCGCGGTAGGACAACCGTTCACCGTCACAGACCAACGCGTCCGCGCCGGACCTCGCTGCGGCCGCGAACACCTGCGGCAACGTCGATGTCGCCACGCCGGGCCCACCGCGAACGGGTGCGAAGGTGGCCAGCTCATCCGACGACAGCAGCTGGACGCGCAGCAGTGAGAGATCGATGTCATCGGTGATGGCGTCGAGCACACGCAGCACCCGGCCGGCGAGGGCGTCGATCTCGTCCGGTGCGAACAGTCCGGGCTGGTATTCGAAGGTCAGCTCCAGCCGGGTACCGAGATGGACGATCAGGCCGAGCGGGTAGTGCGCGGCGTCGCGTCCCTGCACGTCGAGGACATGCATCCCGGCGATGTCGGTGTCCTCGGACAATCCGGCCGTGTCGACCGGGTAGGACTCGAAGACGGTCACGGTGTCGAACATCGCGCCGAACCCGGTCACCCGCTGGATCCGGGCGAGCCCGAGGTGGTCGTGGTCGAGCAGCGCGGCTTGTTCGGCCTGGATTCGCCGGAGCAGCTGAGCGAGACTCTCGCCGTAGTCGAGCCGGACCCGGACGGGCACGGTGTTGACGAACAGGCCGATCATCGATTCGATGCCGGGGAGCTGTGGGGGGCGTCCGGAAATCGTGGTGCCGAAGACGACGTCCTCGCGCGCGGTCGCGTTCGCGAGCACGATCGCCCAGGCGGCTTGGACAACGGTGTTGAGGGTGCTCTCCTGCTGGTGAGCCACCGTGACCAGGGCCGCGGTGCGGTGCTCGCTCAGCCCCACCCGGACTTCGCGCGCGGCGGCGGTGTGCTGGTGGCCGCGGTCCGCGTGCGCCAGCAGAGTCGGCTCGGAGACACCCTCGAGTGTCCGTGCCCACGCCGCTTCGGCCGCATCCTGATCCTGGGCCTGCAGCCACGTCAGGTAGTCGCGGTAGGGACGCACCGGGGGCAGTGCTCTGGGGTCGCTGTCGCCGGCGTAGAGGATCAGCAGTTCCCGGATCAGCAGTGGGGTGGACCAGCCGTCGATCAGAATGTGATGCATGCTCAGCAGCAGTGTGTACCGCTGGGGGGCGGTGCTGATCAGTGTCAGTCGCAGCAGCGGCGCCGCGGTCATGTCGAAGTGCCGGTCGGCGGCCATGAGCTGATCGAGCGCCGCTGCGGTGTCGGCGCCTTCCGCGAGATCGATCCGGGTGAACGGCACGTCGACACGGCGGTGTACCACCTGGACCGGCTCACCGGCACCGTCTTGAACGAACGCGGTCCGCAGGTTCGGATGCCGTCCGATGAAAGTCTGTGCGGCGCGGCGTAACCGGTCCGCGTCGACGCGCCCACCGAGTTCCATCCGGAGTTGCACGATGTAGTCGTCGCGAGCGCCGTCGGCGAGCTGGGCGTGGAACAGCAGCCCCGCCTGCAGCGGCGTGAGCGGCCAGATATCGTCCAGCTCCGGGTACCGGGCCTCGATCCGGTCGATCGCGGCCTGGTCGAGGTCGACGAGTCCGGCGTCGGACGGCGTCAGCCCGCCCGCGCCGGGCCGGGAGGCGTGGGCCGCGAGAGCCGTCACCGCGTCGCGCCACAGTTCCGCGAGGTCGGTGACCTCGCCGGCGGTGATCAGGGCGGCCGGGTAGTCCCAGGTCGCGGTCAGGGCGGGTCCGTCCGGCGTGTCCTCGGTGGCCGCGTTGATGCCCAGTACGGCTGCCGCGGATGCGTCGGGGTGCTGGGTGCCGCCCGCGGCATCGTCGCCGGCGGGCAGCCACCCGGTGTCGCGCAACGCGTCGGGAATCGTGTCGAATCGGCCGAGATAGTTGAAACTCACCTGGGGGTCGGGCAGCGCGCCCAGGATGCGGGCGGTATCGGTGTTGAGGTAGCGCAGCAGCCCGTAGCCGATCCCGTGGCCGGGGACCCGCCGGAGTTGTTCCTTGACCGATTTGACGACCGCCCCCGCGGCGGCGCCGGCGGCGAACGCGTCATCGATGTCGATATCGGACAGGTCGAGCCGCACCGGGGAGGTGGTGGTGAACCATCCGACAGTGCGGGTGAGGTCGGCACCGGGGAGAACCGTGTCGTCGCGCCCGTGGCCTTCGAGAGTGAGCAGCGTGTCGGTGACGTCGTCGCCGTGGCGGCGCCGCCACCGGGTCAGCGCCAGTGCGAGCCCCGCGATGAGGGCATCGTCCACATTGCCGCGGAACGCCCTGGGCAGGGTGGTGAGTACAGCGCGGGTCACCACGGTAGGCAGCGTCACTCGGACGGTGGCAACGGTGGCCTGCCGGTCCACGACCGGGTCGAGTGGGCGCGTCCCGATCGGCGGATCCGCGGCGGCGAGTGTGGAACGCCACCAGTCGAGTTCATCGAGGTTCGCGGCAGCGGTCTCGAGAGCGTGCGCCCAGCGTCGCATCGACGTACCGACGGGCATGAGCTGCGGCTGTTGACCCGCGCTCACCTGGGCTCCGGCGACAGCAAGGTCGGGAACGAGGATCCGCCACGACACGCCGTCCACCACCAGGTGGTGCGCGACGACCAGGAGCCGACCCGGCCCGCCGGCGCAGTCGAACCAGACCAGCTGGAGCACGACTCCCGCGGCGGGGTCGAGGCGTTCGGCGGCCGCGTGTGCCTCGGCGTCGGCAATCACGGCGAACGCGCTGCTGTCCGGTGCCGCATCGACCGGCACCCGCCGGATCAGTCCGGCGGCGGATACCCCGGTCGGCTGCACCTGCACTGCCCAGCCCGATGGGTGTGCGGGGTCGGGTTGTAGCCGGGCCCGCAGCATGTCGTGATGATCGATCACCGCTTGCACGGTCGCCGCGATGGCAGACTGCTCGATGCCGGCCGGCAGCGTGAGCATCACCCACTGGCAGAAGCGGTCGAATTCGCCACGCTCGAACATCCAGCGCATGATCGGCGTCAATGGCATCGACCCCACGCCCCCGCCGGGCAGTTCTGCCGGGAGGAAGGCTGCCGCGGCGCTGTCGCGGACCGCGATCTGGGCCAGTCCGGCGACCGTTCTGCGCTCGAAGACCTCACGCACGGACAGCACCAGACCCGCCGCCTTGGCCCGGGTCACCAGCTGGATCGACATGATGCTGTCTCCGCCGAGGGCGAAGAACGAGTCATCGAGCCCGATCGTGTCGACTCCCAGTACCTCGGCGAACAGTTCCGCGAGCGTTGTCTCCATCTCGGTGACCGGCGCCCTGAATTCGGTTCGGCCCGTGGTGAAGTCGGGCTCGGGCAGCGCGAGGCGGTCGATCTTGCCGGTCTCCGTCGTGGGTAGCGTGTCGAGCACCATCACGGTCGCCGGCACCATGTGCGGGGCCAATCGCTGCCCGGCGAACGCGAGGATCGCGACCGGATCCAGGCCGGCGCCGGGCTCGGGCACCACGTACCCGATCAACCGATCGCTGGTGGCGGAGCCGCGGTGCACGGTCGCCACCGCAGCAGCCACTCCCGGGTAGGCCAGCAGGCCCGCTTCGACCTCGCCGAGTTCGATACGGAAGCCACGGATCTTGACCTGGAAGTCCGTCCGGCCGACATAGTCGAGGGTCAGACCTCCTTCCGGTAGCCGCAGCCACCGCACCAGGTCCCCGGTCCGATACATGCGCTGCCCGCGACCCGCGAACGGATCGGCGACGAACCGCGACGCTGTCAGACCCGTCCGGTTGCGGTAGCCGCGAGCCAGTCCCGGACCGGTGAGGTACAACTCGCCGACGACGCCGAGCGGCACCGGACGCAACCACGCGTCGAGCACGACCTCACCGACACCGCGGATCGGTCCGCCGATCGTCGCCGCCTCACCCGGCACCATCGGCGCACCGGCATCGGTCTGGATCGTGGCCTCCGCCGGACCGTAGGTGTTGAACAGTTTCCGGCCCGGCGCCCACCGTGACACCAGTTGCGGTGGGGGCTCCTCGCCTCCGATCACGACGGTCCCGAGGTTCCGGAGCCCGGCCGGGTCGACCGTGCTCAGGGCCGTGGGTGTCAGCGCGGCGTGGGTCACCGCGTGCTGCGAAATGATCTGCGCCAGTTCGATTCCGCCGAGAACGGTCGGCGGCGCGATCACCAGCCGCCCGCCGGACGCGAACGCCCAGAGCAGTTCCAGGACCGCCGCGTCGAAACTGGGAGAAGCGGCATGCAGCACCCGCGCGCCCGGCCCGAGGTCGAACCGCGTGCACTGCTCGGCCACCAGGTTCGCCAGCCCCCGGTGCGAGACCACCACGCCCTTCGGCACACCCGTCGAGCCGGACGTGTAGATCATGTACGCGGCGTGATCGACCCGGACCGGTCGAATTCGCTCGGCATCGGTCACCGGCACGGCCGGCAACCCCGCCGCCTCCGCTTCGAGCGCCGGCTCGTCGAGGACCAGCCACCGCACCGATCCGGGTAGTCGATTCCTCCACTCCGACAGCGTGATTCCTGTCGCGACGCCCGAATCGCCGAGCATGTGCTGGATCCGGTCCCCCGGATTGCGCGGATCCACCGGGACGAATGCCGCCCCCGACTTTGCCACCGCCCACACTGCGAGCACCGACTCGTAGGAGCGCGGCAACGCAACCGCGACACTCGTCTCCGGCCCGGCACCTCGGCCGATCAGCAAGCGCGCGAGCCGATTCGACTCGGCATCGAGCTCGCCATAGGTCCACTGCCGGTCCCCGCACACCACCGCCACCGCCCCCGGATCCCGGGCCACCGTCGCCGCGAAGAGCTCCGGCAACATCCGCTCCGGCATCGCGGGATCACCTGATACCGGCGCCAATTCGCGGTATTCCCGCGGCGAGAGCAGATTCAGCCGGGCCAGCGGCAGATCCGAGTCGGCGGCAATGTCGCCCAGCACGCCCACGAACCGCCGCAGGGTCGCCGCGATGGTGTCGTGGTCGAAGAACTCGGGCAGGTACTTGATCTCGAGGTGCAGTCGCGAGTCGACGCGCCCGACCACGCCCAGCGGATAGTGCGCCGCGTCGGCGCCGGTCACGTCGACCAGCCGCATGCCGGCGATGTCGGTGTCCGCGGTCAATCCGTGGCGGTCGACCGGGAAGGACTCGAACACCGTCACCGTGTCGAATACCGCCCCCGGCCCGGCCGCCCGCTCGATGTCGGCCAGACCGATGAACTGATGATCGAGCAGCGCGGCCTGCTCGGCCTGGATCCGGTCGAGCAGTTGCCCGAGGGTCTCGGTGGCGTCCAGGCGGACGCGCACCGGGACCGTGTTGATGAACAGCCCGATCATCGATTCGATACCCGCGATCTGCGGGGTCCGTCCGGAGACCACGGCCCCGAACGTCACGTCCTGCCGGGATGACAACGTGCCCAGCACGATTGCCCATGCCGCCTGGATCATGGTGTTGAGCGTGATTCCGCGGGATCGTGCGCGGCCGGTCAACTCCGCGGTCTGCGCCTCGGTCAGTTCACCGAGCACCGCACGCGATTCGGTGTAGTGACGGCGGGGATCGGCCGCAGCCACCAGGGTCGGCTCGTCGGCGCCGTCGAACGCCCGGGCCCAGGCGTCGAGCGACGGGGCCGGGTCCTGCCGGGCGACCCAGGTCAGGAAGTCCCGGTAGGGGCGGACCTGCGGCAGCATCGTGGCGTCGCAGTCGGTGGCGTAGAGCACCAGCAGCTCCTGCAGGAGCAGCGGCGTCGACCAGCCGTCGAGCAGCAGGTGATGATTGGTCAGCACCAGCCGGTACTGCTCCGGCCCGGTGGTGACCAGCATCCAGCGGAACAGCGGGGCATGCGCCGGGTCGAACCGGGTGGTGCGGTCCGTGGCCATGAGCCGCGTCCACTCGCGTTCGCGTGCACCGTCATCCAGCCCGGACAGGTCCAGCTCCGTCCATGGCGCCTCGGCGTCGTCGTCGACCACCTGTACCGGTCCGGCGTCGGTGACGAAGGCGGCGCGCAGATTCGCATGCCGGTCCAGCAGCACGTGCGCGGCTCGGCGCAGCCGCCGTGGATCGACCCGGCCACACAGCTCGAGGACCAGCTGTGTGATGTAGGCATCCACCGACTGCTCGGACACGAGCGCATGGAACAGCAGCCCCTGTTGCAGCGGGGCCAAGGGCCAGGCGTCGCTCAAGGCCGGATATCGGTCCTCGAGCCGCTCGATCTCGGATTGTCCGAGCCCGGCCAGCGCCAGATCCGACGGCGTCCGTCCCCCGCTCCCGGCACGGCGGACGTGCGCCGCCAGCGCGGTCAGTACCGAGCTCCACGACTCCGCCATCTCGCGCACCGCCTCAGCGGTGAGAATGCCGGTGGGATACGACCAGATCGCTTGCAGCCGTGACCCGTTCGCGTCGTCCACGACGATGGCATTGATGTCGAGCACCGCAGGCACCGGCATATCCGGAGGCTGTGTACCGGCGAGCTCTGCCGCACCCGCGGCATCACCGACGTCCACCGGGACCCATCCGGCCGCCGGAATCGCTTCGGCACCAAGGTAGTTGAACGCGATCTGCGGCGGCGCGGTGGCGAGGATCGGTCCGGCGTCCTCGTCGAGATACCGCAGCAGGCCGTAGCCGATCCCGTGGTCCGGGACGGCTAGGAGCTGCTCCTTGACGGACTTGACCGCTGCCCCCAGTGCCGGCCCGCCCGCGCACGCGTCGTCGAGATCGATGCCCGAAAGATCCAGGCGCATCGGGAAACTCGTGGTGAACCAGCCGACCGTCCGTTGCGGATCCGAGCCCGGGACAACGCCCTCCGCGCGGCCGTTTCCTTCGAGGCGGATCGTCACGTCCGCGGAAGTCGCTGTGGCGTGCTCGCGCCGCCACCTCGCGATCGTCACCGCAAGGGCGGCCAGCAGCCCGTCGTCCACACTGCCGTGGAAAGCCGCGGGCACCGTGGTCAGCAAAGCCTCGGCCGTCTCGGGGTCGACGTCGACCTGGACCGTGCGGGCGGTCGCGACCACGTCGATCGCGGGGTCGAGGGGCCGTGACCCGAGCATCGGATCGTTCCCGGCGGTCATCGCCTGCCACAATTCGAGCTCGGCGGCGCGCTCCGGGCGCTGGGCCGCCTCGACCAGCCCGTGCGCCCAGCTGCGCATCGAGGTCCCGGTCGGGGCCGAATCGGGTAGCTCGCCGGAGGCGGTCCGCGTCCACGCCGCCGTGAGATCCGGGAGCAGCACGCGCCAGGAGACGCGATCGATCGCCGAACGATGCACCACCACCAGCACCGTGCCCGGCTCCGCCGTGTTCACCGGGTCGAACCAGACCACCTGCGTCACGATCCCGGCTCCAGGATCGAGCCGGTCCGCGGCGGCATCCAGCTCGGCCGCCGCCAACGCACGGAACTCGCCGCGCCCCGCTTCCATCGGCACCCGCACGAGGACGTCGTCGGCGCGAATCGTTCCGGCCGGCAGCACCTCCCACGTCCACTGCCCGTCGGTGCCCGGGGTCAGTTGCGCACGCAGCATGTCGTGGCGATCGAGTACCGCCTGCACGGCGTCGGTCAGCTGCCGCCGGTCGATCCCCGCCGGCAGGCCCAGCATCATCGCCTGCGAGTAGGGGTCGCAGGTCGGCCCCGCCCGCTCGAGCAACTCTCGCATGATCGGCGTCAGCGGTAGCGGGCCCACGCCTGCACCGGGCGGTTCGGCCGGAATGGATGTCTCCGCAGCGCCCTCGTGGATGGCGACCTGGGCGAGACCGGCGACCGTTTTGCGCTCGAACACGTCGCGTGGGGAGAACACCACGCCTGCCGCTCTGGCCCGATTCACCAGCTGGATCGACATGATGCTGTCCCCGCCGAGGGCGAAGAAGGAGTCGTCGATACCGATGGTGTCGTGGTGGAGCACGCGGGCGAAGGCCTCGGCGATGAGATGCTCGATCGACGTTCGGGGCGCCCGATACGGTTTGTTGTCGGCGAATACCGGTTCGGGCAACGCCTTACGATCGATCTTGCCCGCCGGTGTCAACGGAATCCGGTCCAGCACCACGATCGAAGACGGAACCATATACGACGGCACACGATCGGCGACATACTCCGCCAACAGCGCGGTATCGATCGAATACCCTGGCGCGGCAACAACATACGAGACCAGCGACTGCGCTCCCGAATCGGCGCGATAGCCGATCGTGACGGCTTGACCGACACTCTCGTGCGCCGCCACCGCCGAATCGATCTCACCCAATTCGATACGGAGACCGCGGATCTTCACCTGGAAATCGGACCGGCCCAGATACTCGATCGCACCATCGGCCGACCAGCGAGCCACATCACCGGTCCGATACATGCGCTCACCCGGCAACCACGGACACGCCACGAAACGCTCCGCCGTCAGACCCGCGCGGCGCAGATACCCACGCGCCAATAGACCACCGGCGATATACAACTCACCCGCCACACCGACCGGCACCGGCTGCAATCGCTGATCCAGTATCCATGTCGAGGCGCCCGGCACCGGCCCACCGATCGTGACCGACTCCCCCGCTACCAGGGGGAGAGTCACTGTCGCGGTGATGGTGGTCTCGGTGGGCCCGTAGTCGACCGTCAGCCGACAATTCCCACTCCACCGCTCGACCAGTTCGGTGCGACAGCTCTCGCCACCGACGATCAGATGCCTCAAATCCGGCAATGGCCAGCGGGTGTGGTCGATTGTGGACAAGACGGAGGGGGTGAGCAGGGCGTGGCTGACGTGTTCGCGGTCGAGGAGTTCGGCGAGTTCGTCGCCGCCCACGACGTCGCCGGGTGCGATGATCAGCGCCGCGCCCGAACCCAGCGGCAACAGCAGCTCGAGAACCGCGACATCGAAGCTCGGGGAGGCCAGATGCAGTATGCGGCTATGGGTTTCGATACTCAGGGCGACGTGACGTTCAGTGGTGGAGTTGTTCAGTCCCCGATGGGTGACAGCGACGCCCTTGGGCAGCCCGGTCGATCCGGAGGTGTAGATGACGTACGCGATATCGTCGACACGGACCGGACGCACCCGATCACCGTCGGTGACCGGCCGATCATCGCCCTCATCGAGGAAATCCGTTGTCAGCCAATCGATGTCATCCGGTAAGCGTGCACGTGCGGAGGCCACCGTCAGGCCGACCGCCGCCCTCGAATCGGCCACCAAATGGGCGACGCGCTCGGCCGGATTGCTCGGATCGATCGGCAGGAAAGCGGCTCCCGTTTTGGCAACCGCCCACACCGCCAGCACCGAATCCGCGGAACGCGGGATGCCGATCGCGACAACATCTTCCGGACCTATCCCCTGACGAATGAGCTGCCGGGCCCACCGATTCGAACGCTGGTCCACCTCCCGGTAGCTCAGCTGCCGTCCTCCGGCCACGATCGCTGTCGCATCAGGATCCAATCCCACTGCGGCGGCGAACAGGTCGGGCATGGTGACCGGCGCGGCCGGAGGCGCACCGTGACGGGCCAGCAAGTCGGCCCGCTCGGCGGGCTCGAGCACCTCGATCGCCCCGACCGGAACCGTCGGGTCGGCCGCCACCGACTCCAGAATCCGGATCCACCGACGGGTCAGAGAGTCGATCGTCGCGGCATCGAACAAATCCGTGGCGAAGGTGAGCGCGACGGTCATGTCGCCGCTGTCGTGGTCCTGCGAGAGGATGAATTGCAGGTCGAAGCGGGAGACGTTGTTGGGCAGGTCGACCACCGACAGTTCGAGATCGGGCAGCGTCAGCTTCACCGGTTCCAGATTCTGGAATGCCAGCATCACCTGGAACAGCGGATGGCGAGCCTGGGATCGGTGCGTGACCAACTGATCCACCACTTGCTCGAACGGGACATCGGCATGGTCGAAGGCATCCAGGTCGACCCGCCGCACCCGGCCGAGCAGATCGGCGAACGACTCCCCCGGATCGATCTGGGTCCGCAACACCAAGGTATTGACGAACATCCCGACCATATCGTCGAGTTCCGCCACACCACGACCGGCAACCGGCGTGCCGACCGGGATATCGGCGGACCCGCTCATCCGGGCGAGCAACACCGTCAACGCACCATGAATCACCATGAACAGCGAAGAATTGTGCTGCCGCGCGGCATCTTCCAGCGCTCGAACCAACCCGGCACCCAACGAGAAATTCACCGTCGCACCCCGATTCGACATCACCGCCGGACGCGGCCTGTCGAACGGCAGATAGAGCTCGTCGGGAACTCCGTCCAAGGCTTCTGTCCAATATCGAATCTGCTGCGCGCACAGCGATTCCGGTTCGTCCGGCGAGCCGAGGGTGGCTCGCTGCCACAGGGCATAGTCCGCGTACTGGACGGGCAGCGGTGTCCACGACGGGGCCGCACCACGGATCCGGGCGGCATAGGCGGTCGTCACGTCACGAGCCAGCGGCGCCATCGAGAAGCCGTCCGCGGCAATGTGATGCACCACGACTGCCAGCACGTGTTCCGGTTCCTCCGCATCGGTCACGCGGAACAGCTGGGCGCGCACCGGCACCCGGGTGCTCACGTCGAAGCCCTCGGTCACGAATTCGGTTATCGCCGGAACCAATTGGCCGAACGAGACCGTCGTCGGAGTGGGTTCCCGGTCGACGTGGTCGACGGATTCGATGACCTGGATCAGCATTCCGTCGTGATCCGGGTACCGCGTTCGCAAGGATTCGTGTCTGGCGAGCACGTCGATCAGGGCCAGCCGCAGCGCATCGACGTTCAATTCGCCACGCAGCCGAAGGGCGATCGGCATGTTGTACGCCCCGGAGGCGGTGTCGTATTGATTGAAGAACCACATTCGTTGCTGCGCGGGCGCCAACGGCACGAGATCGGGGCGCGGACCGGCGATCAGCGGCGGGCGGGGTCGCCGCCCCGTCAGTGCCTCCTGCTCCATACGGATGGCCAGTTCCGCGGTCGTGGCCGCATCGAACAACAGCCGGACCGGAATTTCGATATTCAGCGCAGCGCCGAGGCGCGCTGCGACCCGGGTCGCGACCAAGCTGTCCGCGCCGAGGGCGAAGAAGGAGTCGTCGATCCCGATGGTGTCGAGGTGGAGCACATCGGCGATGGTCTCGGCGATGAGATGCTCGATCGGTGTTCGCGGTGCCCGGTACGGTTTGTCGTCGGTGAACACCGGTTCGGGCAGCGCCTTGCGATCGAGCTTGCCTGTGGGTGTCAATGGGATTCGGTCCAGCGCCACGATCGAGGACGGAACCATGTACGCCGGCAGACGATCGGCGACATACTCCGCCAAAAGTGTGGTATCGATCGAATCACCCGGCGCGGCAACAACATACGAGACCAGCGACTGAGCTCCCGATTCGGCGTGATAGCCGATCGTGACGGCATGACCGACACTCGCGTGACCCGTGAGCACGGCATCGATCTCACCGAGCTCGATCCGAAGACCACGAATCTTCACCTGGAAATCGGACCGGCCCAGATACTCGATCGCACCATCGGCCGACCAGCGAACCACATCACCGGTCCGATACATGCGCTCACCCGGCAACCACGGACACGCCACGAAACGCTCCGCCGTCAGACCCGCCCGGCGGTGATACCCACGCGCCAATAGACCACCGGCGACATACAATTCACCCGCCACACCGACGGGCACCGGCTGCAATCGCTGGTCGAGGATCCATGTCGAAACGCCGCGGATCGGACGGCCGATCGTGACCAGCTCCCCTGCCGCCAGCGAGGTCAGCGTGACCGCGATCGTGGTCTCGGTCGGCCCGTATTCGTTGAGCAGTTCACGATCACCACTCCACCGTTCGACCAGGTCGGTGCCGATGCCTTCGCCACCGACGATCAGGTGCCCCAAATCCGGTAACAGCCAACGGGTGTGGTCGATGGTCGACAGCGCCGAGGGCGTAATACACACGTGGCTGACGTGCTCGCGGTCGAGGAGTTCGGCGAGTTCGTCGCCGCCGAAGCTGTCGCCGGGGGCGACAACCATCGTCGCGCCCGCGCACAGCGACAACAGCAGTTCCAGGACCGAGACATCGAAGCTCGGCGAAGCCAGATGTAGTGTGCGGGACCGGTTTCCGACGCTGATCGCATCCCGGTGCATGGTGGCGCAGTTGTTCAGTCCCCGATGGGTGACAGCGACGCCCTTGGGCAGCCCGGTCGATCCGGAGGTATAGATGACATACGCGATATCGTCGACACGAACCGGACGCACCCGATCACCGTCCGCGACCGGACGATCATCACCCTCATCGAGGAAATCCGCTGTCAGCCAATCGATGTCATCCGGTAAGCGTGCACGTGCGGAGGCCACTGTCAGGCCGACCGCCGCCCTCGAATCGGCCACCAAATGGGCGACGCGCTCGACCGGATAGCCCGGATCGATCGGCAGGAAGGCAGCCCCCGACTTGGCAACCGCCCACACCGCCAGCACCGAATCCGCAGAACGCGGCATACCGATCGCGACAACATCTTCCGGACCGATACCCCGCTCGATCAGCTGCCGAGCCCACCGATTCGAACGCTCGTCCACCTCCCGGTAACTCAACTCCCGGCCGCCGGACACGATCGCCGCCGCATCGGGATCCACCGCAACCGCCGTGGCCAGCAGCTCGGGCAGGGTGACCGGTGCCGCCGCAGGCGCGCCGTGACGTGCCAGCAGATCGGCGCGCTCGGCAGGCCCGAGCACGTCGATCGCCCCGATCGGAACCGTCGGATCGGCTACCGCAGACTCCAGAATCCGGATCCACCGACGTACAAGCGAATCGATCGTCGCGGCATCGAACACATCCGTGGCGAAGGTGACCGCGGCGGTCAGGTCGCCGCCGCCGTGGTCCGACAGGACGAATTGCAGGTCGAAGCAGGATATTTCACTGGAGAGGCCGACCGCCGGCAGCTCGAGGTCGAGTAGTTCCGCTCTGACGGGTTCCGGGTTCCGGAATGCCAGCGTCACTTGGCACAAGGGGTGTCGCGATAGAGATAGCTGGTCCACCACTTGCTCGAACGGGACATCGGCATGATCGAACGCATCCAGCTCGACCTGCCGGACCCGCCCGAGCAGATCGGCGAACGACTCCCCCGGATCGATCTCGGTCCGCAACACCAGGGTATTGGCGAACATCCCGATCACATCGTCGACCGCTGTGCCGACCGGAATATCGGTGCCACCACTCATCCGCGCAAGCAATACCGCCAACGCACCGTGAACCACCGTGAACAACGAAGATTCATGCCGCCGCGCACAATCCTCCAACCCCCGAACCAACGCCGCATCCAACGAAAAATCCGCAGTCGCACCACGATTCGACATCACCACCGGCCGCGGCCTGTCGAACGGCAGACGAAGCTGCTCGGGAAGATTCGCGAGCGTATCCCGCCAGAACGCCAGGTTCTCGCGGCGGCGGCGGATCCCGGCGCTTTCGGCCAAGCTGCCGGGGTGGACCTGTCCGAGTTCGGTGTCCGCTGTGGCGGCGGCGAATTCGTCGATGAACTCCGCGAATGCGGCGCTGTGCGCCGACAGTTCGGAGTCGGTGTACAGGTTGGGATTGGCCAGGAACTGGAGGAGCGTCCGCGGCGGATCCCCGGTCCGATACACGTCGACCAGCACATCCTCGACCGGGCCGGAGCTGAGGATATGGAATTCGCCGATCACCGACCCGAGTTGGAGCTTCTGGTCGAAGAGCATGACATTCACGACGGGGCCCGCGAAGCGGCGCTCGCCGCCACGCGTCCCGGCGGCGGCGCGAATGTCGGGGAGGCCGCACCGCTGGTGCCGCAACACACCCACCAGATCGGACTGCACCCGCAGCGCCAGTGTCGCGACGGTGTCCCCTGGATCGAGGACGATCGGAAGCGGTGCCACGTTGACGAATACCCCCGCGGATCGCCGCAGCACGGCGGTCGTGCGACCCGACACGGGAATGTTGACCAGGAGTTCGTCGCGCCCGGTCTTGCGACCCAAATAGCAGCCGAATGCGGCGATCACCACCGCGGCCGGGCTCGCGCCCACTGCTTTCGCCGACTGTTCGATCCGCTCCGCCGTCGCCGCCGACAGTTCGGTGATTGCCACAACACTGTCCGCGCACGCGGGCGCCTGCCCGGCGGCCAGGCTGGACTCCTCGCCGACGCCGGCCAGCCTGTTCACCCAATATGCCTGGTCGTCGGTGAACCGCTTCGATTCCCGGTAGCTACGCTCGGCCTCGTAGAGGGCGCGGATGTCGGCCGGACGATTGGGCTCTGCGGTACGGCCCTGCACCGCCGCCGTGTACAACTCGGCAATCCGGTTCACCATCATCATCGCGCCGTAGCCGTCCAGCGCGACGTGGTGACTGCGGCAGTACAGCAGATAATGCCGATCCCCCACCTGCACAATCGCCGTCGCGACCAACAGATCCCGGGTCATATCCAGCGGCGCCGTGTACTCCCGGCGCATCCATTCCAGGCCGGCTGCGACAGGATCCGATGCACCACGGACATCGATCACCTGTCCCGTCATGTTCAGCGACGGGTCGTACCGCTGATACGGCTGACCGTCGGCCTCGACCAGTCGCAGATACCCCGACTGGAACTCGTGGCCGGCTCGAATCGCTGCCTCACGCAGCAGATCACCGTCGAGATCGCCATGCAACTCGACATACTGCGCCTCGGATATCGGCACATCCGGAGTCAATTTCTGCGCCAGCCACAACCCCTGCTGCCCGGCAGACAGCGGTATCAGCTCTGTGGTTGACGCGCCCGGCTCGGCATTTCCGCTCGATCCTCGGCCAGGGTCGGGCTGCGGTCGCGGTGCAGTCATTACATCCCTCTAACCCTGGACCGCGCTGTATTCGCGCCTTAATTTCCTGCAACCCCGACCGCGGCCAGTATAAGCCGATCGGTACGTTCGTGTACACCGCCGCACGCTGGGATAGTTTCCATATCCACTAGGAAGGTGCGCAGTGCACCGGGTATTCCCCGAAGACTTCACCGGGAACGCCGCTGCGGTCGAACAGCAACGATTGAGTGACTTGCCACGTTCGATTCGACGACTAAATGTCTCTGCATTCCCGCATTTGCACCGGTCGGCATTCCAAATTGTCCGGCGCGATGCAATGGCTATACCTTTGCCATAAGAATGCCGCCGAAATGTAATGGGGACGACACGCCGGCGGGGCCCGCCGCGATCCGGTCTTCAGCGATGGAACCTGCGTTCCATGAAGCGCTGGACCTGGTCGCGGTGGACGGCGGACCAGGCTTGGACCCGGACTGCCCACCACGGGGCGACGTCGCGGGGTTTGGCGGTGACGGCGTGTGTGACGAGGTCGGAGGCTTCGTCGACGGTCAGGCCGGGCATCCGGCCGAAGTCGGTGGGGGCGCTCATTCTGGTGTGCACCAGTGGCATGTAGACCGAGGTGGTGGTGACGTGGTCACCGGCGATTTCGGCGGCGACGCTGCGCAGCCAGACGTCGAAGGCCGCCTTCGAGGCACCGTAGGCCGACCAGCGCGGACTCGGCGGCATGAGCACACCCCAGGTGGAGACGTTCACGATGTGCCCCTGCCCGCGTGCGCGCATATCGGGCAGCAGAGTCAGCAGCAGCCGCACCGGGCCGAGATAGTTGATGTCGATGGTGCGGGTGAAATCGTGGAAGCGGCCGTAGGATTCGGCAATGGGACGTCGAATCGACTTGCCCGCGTTGCTGATCACCACATCGATGTGCCCGTACTCGGCCAGTAGCATCCGGCCGAGCCGGTCGACGGCATCGGTGTCGGTCAGGTCGGCCGGGTAGGCGTGGGCTACGCCGCCGGCGGCCGTGATGTCGGCGGCCAGTCGTTCCAATTCGGTCCGGGAACGCGCCACCAGCAGCACCACCGCGCCCGCCGCGGCCAGCTTCCGCGCGCTGGCCTTGCCGATACCGTGCGAGGCCCCGGTCACCAGCACCACCTTGCCGGCGACGGCCTCCCGTAAGGACTCCGTAGTGGGCCGGAATGTCGGGTACAGCAGCCGGATCGCCACTCGCTCGGCGAGCGACCGCCGACGGTGTGCGACCGGAGTCTCGTCCACAGCTCTCGACTGTATCGCTGGACTATTCCACTACCCGCCGGAACGAATGATCTGTTCGATATTGCGCTCGGCCAGCGCGCTGATCGTCAATGCGGGGTTCACCGTTCCGGTGCTCCCGGGCACCGCCGCCCCGTCCATGACATAGAGGTTTCGGTAACCACGCACCCGGCCGTACGCGTCCGTCGCACGTCCGATCACTGCGCCGCCCAGCGGATGGGCGGTGAACGACGCATCCGCATCCAGGCCCGAGAGAGTAAAAACCTGACCGTTACCGATCATGGTGTCGTTGACCTCGCGCGCTCGCGCGAGATAACCGGCGGCGCCGCCGGTTGGCCACAGCAGGTGCACGCGCCCGTCGGCCGGATCGCAGACGAACCGGCCGCGAGTGTCGTCGAGCACGATGCCCAGCGATCCGAGCAGGCCGATATCGAAAGGCGTCGTGCCGGGGATGAACCAGTTCTCCAGCGTCACGGGTGCGCCCGACTCGTCCAGAATCCGGCTCGCTGACGGCGCACCCTGCGTGCCCATATCGAGCACGGTGAGCGGCCGGGCCAGGGCGACGTCGCCGTTGCTGCCCCAGCCCTGGCCGATGTACTCGTTCAGGTTCGGCAGCGCGCCGGTCGCCTGCGCGCGCACCAGCAGCTCGGAGGTGCCGAGGGAGCCCGCGGCCAGGAACAGCCTGTCGCAGGTCAGCGTCCGGGTGCGGAGCACCGCGCCGGTCGGGGCGAGTTTGGTCACGGCGACGGCATAGCGACCCGGCGCTCCCGGCTCCTCGGCGATGGCGTCCACGCGATGGCCCGGATAGATCCGAGCGCGGCCGGTGTCCTCGGCACCGCGCAGGTAGTTCTGGTTCAGATCGAACTTCGCCCCGTTGGAATTGCCGAGGTCCGAACAGCCCACCGTCGCCGACGCCTTCGATCGCCCGGCCAGCTCGTCGCGGATGACGTCCCATTTCCAGATACCGTCGATGGGCTGCGGCGTATATCCGGCCGCGCGGACCTGTTCGTCCCAGGCGCGGGAGTGCGTGAACGCGGAGGAGTTGTAGATGTCGTCCGGTATCGGGCTGAGCCGCAACATCTTTCGGACCCTGGGGTAGTAGATGTCATGCATCTCGCGATAGTCGACCACGCCGCGGAATACGTGATCGAAGAACCGTTGCTCGGGCTCGATCATCACCCCGGTGAACACGACCGAGCCACCGCCGACACACGCGGCGCGCCACACGTCGATGCCCGGGTAGCTGCAGACATCGAGGACCCCGCCGAACGGATCGAAAGCAAGCGGGATCCTGTTCACCCCGGTGAAGGTGGTGCGATGCCAGAAGCCGCGGCCATCCGGAACCGTGTCGACGGTGAAGATATTGCGCCACGGATCATTCGGCCAGCGCGATCCGCGCTCGAGCACTGCGACGTCCATCCCGGACTGCGCCAGGCGCAGCGCGGTGACCGACGCCCCGAACCCTGATCCGACGACGATCGCCGGTACATGATCGGCGGGATCCGGCAGGGGTTGGAAGATTTCCGGCAGCAGCGTGCGATATTCCGGCGTCTTCGGGCTCTGGTCGACATCGTCGGCCCGTGCGACAGATGTGGCCGCGCCGACGCCGGCAAAGCCCAGCGTCGCCGCAGCCACGCCGACGCCCTGTATGAAACTGCGCCTGTCCATGGTGGGCCCCTCGCCTGATCCGAACGTCACTCCGTCACCCTCGGGTAGCTGCGATAGGCCATAGCGAATCACTATCATAGGGAGCGGGTCAGGGGTGAGAGGTGACGATGTTGACTCGCACATGGACTCGATGGCTGCTCATGCACGGCTTCCTGCGGACCTACCTCCGGTGGTCGGCACGTCGAGGTGAGCCGCTGGGGAATCTCGCCCTCTCCCCGGACAGCTTGCTCGGCTCATCGCCGCATATCGAGGAGATCCGGCGGCAGGGCCGGATTCCCCGGATGTCGGGGGTGTACATCACCGCGGATTACGAAATCTGCCGGCTCGTCCTCCGGGACCGGCGCTTCGGCGTGGTCTCGCCCAATCATCCAGCCCTGCCGAAGCCGATCCGCTGGATGCTGGCCAAGACGGATCCGGGACTTCCCAACCTCGGCGAACCGCCCTCGATGCTGGTGACCGATCCGCCGGATCACACCCGGTACCGGCGCATGGTCGGGCAGGCATTCGGCCCGAAGGCGATCGCGACGTTGGAGGAGCGAGTTGCCGAAGTGGCCGATGACCTGATCGACCGCCTGGATTCGAATCCTCGACCCGATCTGATCAGCGATTTTTCCGCGCAGATGCCGGTCACGATCATCGCCGAAATTCTCGGGCTGCCGCAGGACATGCATTCGACCCTGCTGAAATGGGGAGACTCGGGTGCGCCGCTGCTCGAACGAGGCCTGGACTGGACCACCTATCGCGACGCCGTCAAAGACCTGGCCGAAATCAAACAGTACTTCGACCAGCACCTCGATCGGCTCACCGCCGAGCCGCGCGATGACGTGCTCAGCATGCTGGTGGCGAATGACGAACTCACCCGCCGCGAGCAGATGGCCAATGCGGCCCTGCTCCTGGATGCCGGATTCTTGACGACGGTGAACATGCTCGGCAACGGAATCGCCTTGCTGACAAGCCATCCGGACCAGCTGGAACTGCTGGCCGCAAGGCCGGAGCTGTGGCCGAACGCGGTCGAGGAAATCCTGCGCTACGACGGTCCCGTGCGGATGACCGGCCGGGTCGCGAACTGTGACGTCGATATCGATCATCAGCACATCAGATCGGGATCCCTGGTCCTGCTGTCATTGGCCGGAGCCAACCACGATCCCACGGTCTTCCCCGACCCCGAGCAATTCGATGTGACCAGGGACAACGCCGCGGAGCATCTCGCGTTCAGCAGCGGGATACACGGCTGTCTGGGAGCCCGGCTCGCGCGGCTGGAAGGCGCCATCGCGCTGCGAGCCCTTTTCGAGCGGTACCCGGATCTGCGCCTGGACGGTCCACCGATCCCGCATCCCCTGCGAAACCTGCACGCCTACCGCTCCATGCCCGCTAAGGTATCTGCCGACTGACAGGGCCCCCTCCAGCGGGAATGTGACCACGGGGGGTGAAGGTGGTCTCCACCTTTGGTGGCTATTCGGCGCAACCGCCGACCCGGAAGATTCTTTTCCAGGTAGTGCGACAAATGCCAGCAAATCTGTCGCACCTGGTACACGAATCACATCCCGGGAGTTCACGAATGCAGTCCACCTTCGTCGCGCATATTCGCGAGCAGGCCGCGACCTATGGCGATACGCGGCGCTACACGTATCTGCGCGAGCAGGGCCGCGAATTGATCGAGCAGCCTGCGAGCTATCGCGAACTCGACCGCGATGCCCGGGCGATGGCGGTCTGGCTGTCACAACGCCCGGAGGCCGACCGGCCGGTGCTGCTGCTGTATCCCCCCGGGCTCGAATTCCTGCGGGCCTTCCTGGGCTGCCTGTATGCGGGCGTGATCGCTGTACCGGCCCCGGTTCCGCACGATGCGCGCAGCATGCAGCGGGTGGCGGGGATGTTCACGGATACCGGGACCGGTTTGGTGCTGACGACCGGTGAGTTCCGGGATCCGCTCGCCGCCTGGGCCCGGGAGGCGGGCGTGCAGGTGTCGGTCGCCGCGAACGATACCGCCGATCTGGGTGACCCGGAGGCCTGGGCGATGCCCGAGATCGATTCCGGCACAGTCGCATTCCTGCAGTACACCTCCGGCTCCACCAGTGCGCCCAGGGGTGTGGTGGTCACCCACCGCAATCTCGTGCACAACGCGGCCGCCACCAGCACGGCCCTCGGCGCCACCGATCTCGACACCACGGTCGGATGGCTGCCGCACTTCCACGACATGGGATTGATCGGCATGCTGCTGCAGCCGATCTACCACGGCGCGAACTTGGTGTTCATGTCACCGATGACGTTCCTCAAGCGACCGGTGAGCCTGCTCGAGGCCATCCACCGCTACCGCGCCCGCGCCACTGTCGCGCCGAACTTCGCCTACGACCTGCTCGCCCGGCGCGTGAGCGACGCGCAGCTGGCGGAGCTGGACCTGTCATCGCTGCGGGGCGCGCTCGTCGGTGCCGAACCGATCCGGCCGAGGACCCTCCAGGCGGTGATCGAGCGGCTGGGCCCGGCCGGATTCGCCGCCGACATCTTCGCCCCCGGCTACGGCATGGCCGAGGCGACGCTGATCGGGTCCATCAGCCCGCCCGGGCGCCCGCTCGAGTATCTGACCGTCGATCCAGCTCAGCTCGAAGCCCACCGGCTGGTACCGGCCGAGCACGGAATCCGCCTGGTCGGTAACGGGCCGGCGGTAGCGGGAATGGAGATCCGGATCGTGGATCCGCACACGCTGCAGGCGCTGCCCGATGGCCGGGTCGGCGAGATCTGGATCGCCGGAGACAGTGTGGCACAGGGCTATTGGAACCGACCGGAAGAAGCACGCGAGAAGTTCGGTGCGCGCATCGCCGGGCAGGGACCGTACCTGCGCACCGGCGACCTCGGCGCGATCCATCACGGCGAAGTCTTCGTGACCGGCCGGCTGAAGGATCTGATCATCGTCAACGGCCGCAATCTGTACCCCCATGACATCGAGGAAGCCGTCCGCGCGGAGCACCCGGCACTCGCCGACTCACTGGGAGTCGCACTGGCCGTGGAAACCGGCCGGCAGGAGCGGTTGCTGCTGATCCAGGGCGTGCGGACCACCGCATTGGGCGAATCGACCCCCGCCGAACTGGCAACCCGCATCCGCGCCACCGTGGCCGCGGCGTTCGACCTGCCGGCGCCGAATGTGGTGCTGGTGGAGCACCGCAGCGTGCACCGCACGACCAGCGGCAAGGTGCAGCGCGGCTCCATGCGAGCGGCCTTCTTCGACAACACCATCGACTCGGTGCTGCACGAACAGATCGAACCGTCCGTCCAACGGCTGCGCACCCGCGCCCTGGCCACCCTCGGCTGATCCGACAGCCGAAACCACAAGGGGATCACCACGATGCACACGCACACGGCTGCCGGTGCGGCAGCGCCGATCATCGAGTGGCTCGTCGAGCGGGTCGCCGGCTATCTGGACCAGCCCGCCCACAGCGTCGACACCATGCTGCCGCTGGCCGAGCTCGGCCTGGACTCCGTGTCCGCGGTGAGCCTGTGCGGCGAGGTCGAGGACGAGTGGGATCTCGAGCTCGACGCCACCGTCGTGTTCGACTATCCGACGATCGCCGAACTGGCCGGGTTCATCGCGAACGAGGCTGTCCTGCACCGTGAGTCGGCGGCATGAGCGGTCAAGTCTTGGAGGCGCCGCTCTGCCTCCCCGCGCTTGCGCAGCGTAACCACGCAGAGCCGACGCGCATGCCCGATCGACACAGCATGACCGATATCGCGATCGTCGGCCTCGACTGCCGATTCCCGCAGGCACCGAATGCCGAAGCATTGTGGGCGTTGCTGATGGCCGGCGCCGATGCCGTCACCGAGGTGCCCGAGCAGCGCTGGCGGGCAGGCGAATTCCACGATCCGGCGGGCGGACCGGGATCGGTCAACAACGTCAGTGGCGGATTCCTTTGCGATGCCGACGCATTCGACCACGAGTTCTTCGGTATCGCACCGCGTGAGGCGCAGGCGATGGATCCGCAGCAGCGGCTGCTGCTGCAGGCTGCCTGGCGGGCGTTCGAGGACGCCACCCTCGACCCCCGCCGCCAGTCCGGGTCGAATACCGGCGTCTTCGTCGGCGTCATGGCCAACGAGTGGGCGACCGTGCACCTGCGCGACTACGCGCGCATCACGCCCCAAATGGGTTCGGGTAACGGCTATTTCATGACCGCGAATCGGATCTCCTATCAGCTGGACCTGAAGGGCCCGAGTCTGGCCGTCGATACCGCCTGCTCGTCCTCGCTGGTCGCTGTGCACCAGGCGTGTGTCGCACTGTCGGCAGGGGAATGCGATCAGGCTCTCGCCGCCGGGGTGAACATCACCGTCACGCCCACGCTCAATGTCTTCTACACCCAGGCCGGCCTGTCGGCCCCGGACGGGCGGTGCAAGCCGTTCAGCGGCAAGGCCGACGGCATCGGCCGCGGCGAGGGCGTCGCGGTGGTGGTGCTGCGGCGGCTCGCCGATGCCCTGGCCGAGGGTCTGCCGATCCACGCGGTGATCAAGGGCAGTGCGGTGAACAACGACGGGCGCAGCAACGGCATCACCGCGCCCAACCGCTGGGCACAGCAGCAGGTGATCGCCGAGGCGTACCGGCGCGCCGGCGTGTCCGCGGAGCAGGTCGCCTTCGTCGAGGCGCACGGCACGGGAACGGTTCTCGGCGACATGATCGAGGCCAAGGCGCTGGGCGCGGTGCACGCGGTCGAGCGGCCGCAGCCGTGCGCGATCGGGTCGATCAAGGGCAACCTCGGCCACACCGAGGGCGCCGCCGGCATCGCGGGCCTGATCAAGGTGGCGCTCAGCCTGCGCCACCGCGTCGTCCCGCCCACCAGGTTCGCCGCCGACGAGAATCCGCGGCTGCGGCTGGCCGCCCACGGGCTGCGACTGCTGCACGAGCCGATGCCGTTGCCGGACGGCCCGATTCACGGCGCCGTCAGCAGCTTCGGTATGGGCGGGACCAATGCGCACATGCTGCTGGCCGACGCTCCCGCGACCAGCGTTCCGGCGGCGACCGGCGGCGGCGGCGTGCTCACCGTCTCCTCGAACGACCGGGATGGTCTGCGGCGCAACGCCGCCCGGCTCGCCGAGCACATCGACCACGATCCCGCCGCCCTGAATCGGCTGTGCTGGTCGAGCAATCTCGTGAAGTCCTCCGGCCGGCATCGGCTGGCGTTCGCGGTCGGCGACCGGACGGAGGCGGTGTCGGCGCTGCGGGCGTTCGCCTCGGGCACGGGGCCCGATTCCGGTGTCGCGCAGCCGTTGTCGATCGGCTGGCTGTTCACCGGCCAGGGCTCGCAGTATCCCGGGATGTCGCGCGCGCTGTACGAGCGCAGTCATGCCTACCGGCGGGCGCTCGCGGAGGTGGACGCGCAGCTGGCACCGCACCTGCACCGTTCGGTGACCGAACTGCTGCTCGGCGGAAGCGAACTCGTGCACCGGACCGAGTTCGCGCAGCCGGCGATCTTCGCGATCGAGTACGCGCTGGCCCGGGTGCTCACCGACCTCGGCGTCGAGCCGGCCTGGCTGCTCGGCCACAGCGTCGGCGAATAGGCGGCCGCCGCGGTCGCCGGAGTGTTCGGCCTGGACGACGCGTGCCGGCTGGTCTGCGCCCGCGGCCGGCTCATGCAGCAGCTGCCCGACGGTGGAACGATGCTCGCAGTCCGCGGCACGAGCTCCGAGCTCGCCGAGTTGATCGCCGCCGAGCCCCATGTGGCGGTGGCCGCGGTGAACGGTCCACGGGAGCTGGTGCTGTCCGGCGCCGCCGACGGCGTCGGACGGATCGGTGCGGTGCTCACCGACCTCGGGATCACCGCGCGCCCGCTCACCGTCTCGCACGGATTCCACTCGCCGCTGATGCAGCCGATGCTCGACGCCTTCGCCGAGGTGGCCGGCGAATGCCACTACCGCCGGCCCGAAATCCCGATCTATTCGAGCGTGCGCGGACGCCTGCTCGACGCCGGCGAGCCGATGGACGCCGCCTACTGGGTGGAACACGTCGAGGCCACGGTGCGGTTCGCCGATGCCGCGGCGGCCGCGCTGCGGGCCGAGCCCACCCACCTCGTGGAAGTGGGTCCCCGGCGCACGCTGGCCCCGATGGTCGGCCGTGCCCACGCCGAGCTCGACCTGCCGATCCAGGTGCCCTGTCCCGGGCCGGATGCGACCGGTCACGAGCTCGACTCGACGGTCGCGGCGCTGTATCGCGACGGCCTGAACCCGGACTGGGACGTCCTCTACGAGCCCGCCGCCCGGGTGCGGCACCGCATCGGCGGCTACGAGTTCGCCACCACCCACCGCTTCTGGACGCAGGTGGATGCCCCCGCGCCCAGCACCGGAACACCCACGCCGACAACACGACACACGACGGACACCACCATGGATCAACTGATCGAGCTCTTCCGGGAGCAGGCCGCCGTCCTCGCGGCCGCGGCCCGGAACACTTCGGCCACACCGGAAACACGAGTGCAGCCCACCCCGGTGGAGCAGGTTACGGCCATCTCGGCTGCCGTCCGCGCCGAAGTCGCTCGGGTCAGCGGATTTCCGGCAGACAAGGTGAGCATCACCCAAACCCTCAGCGGCGACCTGGGATTCGACTCGATCATGATCGCCGACCTGTCCGGCGGCCTCGCCAGGAAGTTCCCCGGACTGGTCGTCGAGCCGAATTGGTACACCCCCGCAACGACTCTCGGCGATGTGGCCGCACTCGTCGCGCGTCACCGCGGGGAGCACGTCGTACCCGAACCCGTCGCCGAACCACGACCGGCCGTCGAACCCCAGCATCGCATCGCGGATTTCCCCGAGGTCACGGCGATCTCGGAGCGCATCGCGCTGGCCGAGTCCCTGGGCATGTCCAACCCCTACTTCCTCGTCAACGACGGAATCACCCGGGACACGTCGGTGATCGAAGGCCGCGAGGTGCTGAACTTCTCCAGCTACAACTACCTCGGCCTGTCGGGACATCCCGCTGTCGTGTCGGCGGTCCAGGATGCGGTCGCGCGGTACGGCAGCTCGTGCTCGGCCAGCCGGCTGCTCTCCGGCGAGAAACCGATTCATGCCGAACTCGAGCGGGAACTCGCCGCCCTGCTGGGCACCGAGGATGCGCTCGCGATGGTCAGCGGGCACGCCACCAATGTGACGGTGATCGGGCACATTGGTGGGGAGGGCGACCTGATCGTGCACGACAGCCTGGCGCACGACAGTATTCTGCAGGGCTGCAAGCTCTCCGGCGCCTCCCGGCGGCCGTTCCCGCACAACGACCACGAGGCGCTCGACCGCCTGCTCACCGAGATTCGGCATCAATACCGGCGAGTGCTCATCGTCATCGAGGGCGTGTACAGCCAGGACGGTGACATCCCGGATCTGCCCGCGCTCGTCGCGGTGAAGAAGAAGCACCGCGCGCTGCTCATGATCGACGAGGCGCACAGCATCGGGGTGCTCGGCGCGACCGGCGCCGGCATCGGCGAGCATTTCGGCGTCGACCGTGCCGATGTGGAGCTGTGGTCGGGCACCATGTCCAAGGCGCTCGCCGGGTGCGGTGGGTACGTGGCGGGCAGCGCCGAGCTCATCCGGTTCCTCAAATACACCACGCCCGGATTCATCTACAGCGTCGGCATCACCCCGCCCAATGCGGCGGCATCGCTGGCGGCGCTCCGGCAGCTGCGGTCCCAGCCCGCGCTGCTCGAGCAGCTGCGGACCCGGTCGGAGCTGTTCCTGAAACTGGCCAGGAGGGCCGGCATCGACACCGGCGACAGCTTCGCCACGCCCGTGATCCCGTGCATCGTCGGTGATTCGATGAAGACGCTGGCACTGTCGAATGCGTTGCTGCGGCGCGGAATCAACGTCAATCCGATCCTGTATCCGGCCGTGCCCGAGAACCTGGCCCGGCTGCGGTTCTTCGTCACGGTGTGCCACACCGAAGAGCAGATCCGGCACACCGTACGCGTGCTGGCCGAGGGATTGGCCGCCTTGCCATGACCCGGTATCTGATTCGGCCCGCCGACGAGCAGGGCCTGAGGTTGTTCTGCTTCCACCACGCCGGCGGCGGGAGCCTGCCATGTTGAGACGCCTTGCCACCGCCACCGTCGCACACCCCCGGCTGGTCCTCGCCCTCACCACCGTCGTCCTCGTGCTCGCGGGCCTGATGGGGGCCGGGGTGTCCCAGCATTTGAAGGTCGGCGGATTCGACGATCCGCACTCGGAGTCCGCCCAGGTCCAGGACGTCCTCGACACCCGGTTCGGCGGCTCCCCCGATCTGATCCTGCAGGTGACCGCGCGCGACGGCGATGTCGGCAGCCCCGAAGTGGCAACGGCCGCACAGCGATTGACGCAGAAGATCGCCGCGGAACCGGACGTGGCGGTGGTGGGCTCGTACTGGTCCACCGGTACGCCGGAGCTGCGCAGCGCGGACGGCCGGTCCGGATTGGTGTTGCTGCACCCGAACAGCAGCCCGGAAGCGGCGGCGCAGATCACCAAGCGGGTCGTCGACGACCTGCCCGCCGACGACCCGGCGATCGAGGTGCGGGCCGGCGGCAAGCTCGGCCTGACCAACGACATCGAGGGCCGGGTGCACCGCGATCTCGTCGTCTCCGAATCGATCGCACTGCCCGCGACCCTGCTCCTGCTGATCGTGGTGTTCGGCGGCGTGATGGCCGCGCTGCTGCCGCTGACGGTGGGCGTCGTCTCGATCGTGTCCACCACCGGGGTGCTCTTCTGGCTGGCCCATGTCACCGAGGTGTCAGTGTATGCGCTCACCGTCGCCACCGCCTTCGGGCTCGGGCTCGCAATCGATTTCGGGCTGCTGACGGTATCGAGATTCCGCGAGGAGCGACAACGCGGTCACGAGCCGGAACAGGCTGTCGTGGAGGCTGTCACGACAGCCGGACGCACGATCCTGTTCAGCGCGGCCACCGTCACCGTCGCCATGGCCGGAATGCTGGTGTTTCCCACGTCTTTCCTGCGGTCGGTCGGTATCGCCGCGATCGTGGTGGTGCTGCTGGCCGCGCTGGCCGCGGTCGTCGTCCTGCCGGCCCTGATGAGCCTGCTCGGATCCCGCGTCGATGCCCTGGCATTGCGCCGCCGCCGGGATCGGCTGGCGCAGCCGTCACGATTCTGGCGGCGCACCGCGATGGCCGTCACGCGCCGGCCGCTGCGGGCCGCGCTGGGAGTCATGGCGCTGCTGCTGCTGATGGGAATCCCGTTCGCGCACGCGCAGTTCGCGACATCGGACGAGCGGGCGCTGCCGGCCGACTCGGCTGCCCGCCAGGTCACGACCTCGATCCGGGACGACTACCCGGCGGAGATGTCCAACGCCGTCACCGTGCTGTCCGATCGCGACCCGCAAGCGCTGGAACCGCTCGCCCGGCAGGTCTCGACCATGCCGGGCGTCCGCCACGTCGACGGCGCCTTCGGGCGGTACGAGGGTGGCGTGCTGGTGACCGCACCCGGGCCGGCTGCCGCCCGATTCGTCTCGGGGACAACCGGATTCGTGGAGGTTCAGCCGTCGACGACCGTCCAGAGTGCGGCTTCGCAGGCTTTGGTACGCGCGATTCGCGCGCTACCGGGGGACCATTCGGTGGGCGGGCCGACGGCGTCGCTGATCGACAGCCGCGCCGCGATCACCGGCCGGCTGGCACCGGCGCTGGCGATCATGGCGGGAGCGACACTGGTGCTGCTGTTCCTGTTCACCGGGAGCATCGTGGTGCCCATCAAGGCGCTGGTGCTGAACATCTTCGTGCTCTCGGCCGTGCTGGGCGCCCTGGTCTGGGTGTTCCAGGACGGTCACCTGGCCGGGCTGCTCGGTTTCACCCCGGCACCGCTCAATATCGCGATGGTGGTGCTGCTGTGCTGCATCGCATTCAGCCTCTCGGTGGACTACGAGATCTTTCTGCTGGGCCGTATCAAGGAGGCCCACGACGCCGGCGCGGACACCACCGCGGCCACCATCGAGGGCCTGGGCCGCGTCGGCCGCATCGTCAGCAGCGCGGCGGCCCTGCTCACCGTGACACTGCTGTCCTTCGCGACCGGCCTGTCGTTCATGCAGATGTTCGGCATCGGTACCGCACTGGCCGTCCTCGTCGACGCCACCTTGATCCGCGGCGTGCTGGTCCCGGCCTTCATGCGGATCGCCGGCGACCTGAACTGGTGGGCGCCAGGACCATTGCGCCGGCTGCACGCCCGCATCGGGTGCAAGGAATCGTCGACGGTCCCCAGCCCGCGGGTACGGACACCGATGGTCGCCGAAGTGATCTCCATCGACAGGCCGTCGAGCGCCGGTACGGCGACAGGTTCGATGGCAGGACAACTCGCGGGCTGATGCCCTCGATCACCCATGGTTGGTTCGTCGAACACCACCGGGCGGCGCGACAACTCATCGATCACGGCCGGACATCATGCCGCGCAACCGAATCCGACACGCGACGAACGAATCACAGCGACATGAGACACCGTCTGCTGAGCCCGCTGCTGCAAGGAAGTTCGATAGTCAGAGATCGTCCGGATCGTGGTGCGCCGCGCGTCCGGGCACCGCGAAGAATCCCGCGAAGACGGCGGCGAGAATTCCTACGCCCCACCACAGCGTGCTTCCGAACGAGCGGGAGAAGTTCTCGGCGTTGGCCTTTTTGCCTGCATCGCTGAGGATTTCGGCGACCCGATCGGGCTTTCCAGGCTGGGTGGACGGACCCTGGATCGCCTGGCAGCTCGGAGGGGTCTCGGCGGGGTTGGTGCCGGCCGATCTGTCCTGCACGCATGCCCGGAAACCGGAGAGGATCTGCGTCTGCGCTTGTGTGTTCAGGCCGGCCGCGGTGAATTCGGTGCGGACCTGGGGTGCGACCACGTCGACGCCGCGGCCGGAACCACTGTCGAGCTGGGCGAAGAAGACCACCCCGGCGAGTGCGACCCCGAGTGCGATGCCGAGCTGCTGAGCGGTGTTCAGCAGGCCGGACGCCGAACCGGCATCGTCCTTGGGGACCTCGGCCAGGACGAAATCGATGGTCGGCGAGACGACCAGGCCGAAGCCGAGACCCGAAATGGCCAGCGGCGCAATCATTTCCCACGAGGTGATCGCGGGACCATAGTGCCACGCGGCCCACACGTAGCCCGCGAAGCCCGTCGCATTGAGCAGTGCCCCCGCCATCAGCACTCGCCGTCCGTACCGGGGTACGAGCATCTCCACGGAGATGCCTGCCGCCGCCGCAGCGCCGACAGCGAACACGCCGAAGGTCAGACCGGCCCGCAGCGGAGACCAGCCGAGGCCGACCTGCATGTAGAGCGTCCAGACGAGGAAGAAGCCACCGAGCGCGATCCAGAAGATCAGCCAGAGCACACTGCCGATCGAGAACGACCGCCGCCGGAACAATCCGAGCACGATCAGCGGTGAACCGATCGTCCGGGTTCGCCGGTTCTCGTGGACGACAAGGACCGCGAGCATCGCGACCGCGCCCGCCATCATGACGAAAGTCCAGGCCGGCCAGCCGAATCGGCGTCCTTCCGTGAGCGGGTACACAAGCATCGCGATCGCGGCCGTGGCGAGGGTGGCGCCGACGAGGTCGAGCTTCGGAGCGGTCGCGGACCTCGATTCGCGCACCACGAACAGGGCCGCCACGACGGCCGCGATACCGACCGGGACGTTGACCAGAAAGATCGGCCGCCACTGGAGGTCGAACACATTCCAGTCGACGAGCACACCACCGACGGTCGGCCCGACCACTGCCCCCGATCCGACCACGGCACCGAAGATGCCCAGCACCCGGCCGCGCTCTTCGCGCGGGAATGTGACGTGGATGATCGCGAGGATCTGCGGCACCATCAGCCCCGCGCTTCCGCCCTGGAGAAACCGCGAGACGATGAGCATGCCGGGGCTGACGGCGATGCCGCACAGCGCCGACGCGATGGTGAACCCTGCAACGCCCGTCAGGAACACCCGGCGGCGGCCGTAGATATCGCCGAGCCTGCCACCGGTGATGAGGACTGCCGCAAAAGCCAGCACGTATCCCGCGACGATCCATTCGAGCTGCGCATACTGCGCCCCGAGGTCACGCTGGATGCTCGGCACCGCGACATTGACGATGGTGGAATCCAGCAGATCGATGAACCCCGCGACGAGGACCACGGCGAGCGCGATCCAACGTCGGCGTTCCGGCGGCGTGCTGGGTGCGGAGTGGCCGCGATCGGGTGAATCCGCATCGTCACGGTTGTGTTGTATGGCGGCACGCCTGCCGTCCGGTCGGGCTTGCGGCATCGCCACGTGGGTTATTTCCGTACCGTGGCGAGACTCATCAGGGACGGGTCGAAATGCCCCACCGGCCCCTTCCCCGCGGGCACGGCACGTCCCAGCGATGCCAGGTAGTCGACCAAGCC
>NZ_JBSGCB010000077.1:0-32349 GCF_053601595.1 Nocardia sp. NPDC004711
TCGCTCGCGCGGTAGTTCACCGCCACGTCCGCGCCTTCGTCGGCCAGCGCCAGGCAGATGGCGCGGCCGATGCCGCGCGCGCCGCCGGTGACCAGAGCGATCTTGCCGTCGAGTTTCATCGCGCACCCACCAGGCGATCGCGGGTACGGATGCCGAAGGCGAGCAGGCCGGCGAGCGGCCGCGGCATGTCGGACTTGGGGACCATGCCGAGTTCGCGGCCCATGCCCAGCTGGTCGGCCTCCTGCCAGCCCTCGACGATCCTGCCGTCCTCGAAGCGGACAATGCTGATCGCGTACAGCGACACCACCCGATTGGTGGCCGGCAGCCCGTTGAAAATGCCCGCGTGCGTGCCGGTCGCGCGCCAGCGGATCACCACCAGGTCGCGATCGGCGATGATCTCCTGCAGATCCATGACGAAATCGGGCATGCCGATGCGGATCATGTCCATGGCGGCTCGCACCCCCTCGCGTCCCGGGGGCAACTTGCCCTCGCGGACCTGGTCGTGGAAGACCGCGTTCGGGTCGATGAGCTCTTCGGCGACACTCCAATCGCCTTCGTTCCAGGCTTTCTGGATGTAGCGCTCCATGAGCGCCCGGTTCTGTTCGGTGGTCGAGGTCTTATTCGGCATGAGCCGGCTCCGTTTCGAGTGCGAGATGGCTGCGGGCGTCCAGTTCGAGCAGGGCGGGGGTGATCCGGGCACCGACCGTGCGCAGGATGGCGTGGTTCAGACGCGGGCCGAGCGGCCCGCCCCAGGCGGTGCCGGCGCCGATCTGACGGGAGGCGACGGCCAGGGGCACGGTCACCGACCGCCGGACGCGCTCGTATTCACGCAGTCCCGCCAGGGGCGCCTGCGCCCGCGTCAGGTGATGGGCAAGGGTCACACCATCGGTGAGCGAGGTGCCCGCCCCCTGCCCGAGGTCGAAGGTCATGGCATGGGCGGCGTCACCGAGTAGGGTCACCCGGCCCCGGCCCCACTGCCGCAGCGGCGGACGGTCGAGGGTGTCGCGGCGGTGCAGCGTGGCCGGATCCGTGGCGGCGAGCAGTGCGCCGGCCAGCGGATGCCAGTCGCGGTAGGCCATTTCGAGGGCATGTCGCTCCCCCAGATGGTCGCCATCGGCCCCCGCGGGCGCCTTGCGGGTCGCCCACCAGCAGGCCTTTCCATCGCCGAGCTGGAAGAACGCGAACCGAGCAGCCCGGCCGTGCATGATGCGGAAGGTGTGTTTCGGTGCGCCGCAATCGGATTCTGCGATGCCCGACCAGTGGGCATAGCCCGGGTGGCGCGGCGTCGCCGAACCGTGCAGGTGGGCACGGACTCTCGACTGCAGTCCGTCCGCACCGACCAGCACCGATCCGTGCTCGACCCGGCCGTCGGTGAAGGTCGCCTGTACTCCGCGCGCCGACTCGCTGAATTCACGCATCGTCGAATTCAGCTGCAGCGCTTCGGATCCCAGCTCGTTGTGCAGCAGGTCGACGAGGTCGGCACGACGGATGGCCAGCGGCCGCAGCTCGGGATCCACGGACCGATGGTTCATATCGACGCGGTACAGCAGGCGGCCACGGTCGTCGCACATCTCGAACCGATCCATGCGGTGACCGGCGGCGGCGACCTTGTCGCCCAGGCCGAGCCGGCGCAGCGACCGACGGCCCGCGTACCAGAGCACATAGCAGCCGCCGTAGCGTGTGCCGCGCTGCGTACGCGCCTCGTACACGACGGCGTCGAGGCCGGCTTGCCGCAGTGCGACGCCGGCGGCCGCGCCGCCGATGCCACCGCCGATGATCAGAATGGGTTTGCTGGAGTTGAGCATGCCGCCCCTCGAGAAATATTCGACCGGGACACAAAGGGAAAGGCAGGGGAATCCGGCGCCGCACTGCGCCGTTCACGTTGCCTGCAGCGAGTATTGCACCGAATTAAGTCTTCCGCACTTGTCGGACGAGTTAATTCCGACCCGACATCAGCTCGTCGAATAGAAAAGAAAAACCATAGCGAAATGGCCGTAGCCCCTGTTCGGGACTACGGCTGCACTTTTCGCCGGACGAGCGTCCAACTATTCGTCGCGCATTTCTTCCTGCAGGTCTTCGATCGCCTCGACCCGCTCGCCGAGCGGATCGAAAGTGGCGGGACAGACCGATTCGGAGACCATCTCCTGCGCGAAATACGCCGAGGCCAGTTTCAGGATCGCATTGGCGTGCCGCAGCTCCCTGTTCTCGCGGCGCAACCGCGCGAGCTCCTCGCTTTCGTCCTCCGGCCCGCGGGCCGCGAGGATCCACTGGCGCAGGCTGGCCGGATGCACGCTCATCGTGGGTCCGATCGCCTGCGCGGCGGCGTACACCGACGGGTACTCGTCCAAGTGCTCGAGGGCGTAGGCCAATGCCCGCGCGCGGACTTCGGCCGGGTACCGCTTGGACACCGTCCTCATCCCCTCCGATTCGGCATCAGGATGCCCACCACGACCGCCGCGCCGGCCGTGGCCACCGCCGCGGCCGCGGCACCGGAGTGCAGCGCATCCATGAACGCGTTCCGAGTCGTCTCCCAGGCCTGACCGGCGACGGGTCCGTTCAGGCGGCCCACCACGCCCAGTGCGGACACCAGCGACTTCGATGCCGGTTCGGCCGGAATGCCCAGGGCCGCGAAGCCCGTGGTGATCCGGTCACCGAAGACCTGGTTCATCACCGACCCGATGACCGCGATGCCCAGCGCCGCACCGATTTCCCGCGTGGTGTCGTTGACCGCCGAACCCGCGCCGAACTTGTCGGCCGACAGCGAGCTCATGATCGATTCGGTGGCCGGCGCCGTACCCCAGGCCAGGCCCGCCGCCATCAGCGCCATCGACGCGACGACCGGCCCCCAGTAGTCCGACGTGGCGGTGACCTGGGTGGTCACCACGAAACCGGCGGTGAGCGAGAGCATTCCGAGACAGATGACGATCCGCGGACCGATCTTGACCGTCAAGGCCATGCCGAGGGGCGACATCACACCCATGACGGCGGCGAACGGCAGAATCGCCAAACCCGCTTTGAAACTGTCGTAGCCGCGGATCGCCTGGAAGTACTGGGTGATCAGGAAGACGAAGCCGAGCAGCCCGAGGAAGGCCATCATGATCGCCACGCAGGCCGCGGTGACGCGCCGGTCGCGGAAGATGCTCACATCCAGCAGCGGCTCGTCGGTGTGCGACTCCCACCACGCGAAGAGCGCGAAAAGCACAGCGGCTCCGGAGAATCCGGCCAGCGTGAGCACCGAGTACCAGCCTTCGTCCGGGGCCTCGATGACCGTGCGGACGAGCAGTCCCACACCGGCCATGGACAGCAGCGCACCCAGGAAGTCGAATCGGCCGATGCGCACGGCACGCGAATTCGGCAGCAGCACCAGGCCACCGGCCAGCGCCACCGCGACCAGGGGCAGGTTGACCAGGAAGACCGAGTGCCACGAGAAATGCTTCAGCAGCAGCCCGCCCGCGACCGGCCCGACCGCCGCGCCGAGTCCCGACACCGCCGACCAGATGCCGATCGCGGCAGCCCGTTCCTTGCGATCAGTGAAGATCGTGGACAGCAGGGCCAGGGTGGCCGGATAGATCAGCGCCGCGGCCAATCCCAGCGCGGCCTGCGCCGCGATCAGCTGGCCGGTCGATGCCGCGTTCGCGGCGGCCAGCGAGAAGATCGCGAAGAGCACCAGGCCGATGTGCAGTGTGGTCTTGCGCCCGAAGCGATCACCGAGACCGCCGCCGGTGAGCAGCATGACGGCGAACACCAGGGTGTAAGCGTCGACGATCCATTGCATGGCGGTTGTCGAGGCGCCCAGCTCGCGCCCCAGCGTCGGCAGCGCGATGTTGACGACGGTGCTGTTCACCACGGCCAGCAGCACGCTGACGCAGATGAAGGCCAGAGCCACCCAGCGCCGGGGGCCGGCCGGTGCGGGCGATGTCGTAGGAGTCGGAACGGTCGAGGGCTGCCGCAGCAGCGACTGTTCGTCAGTGGGTGTGTTCACGCCGCCCTCCCATGGAACGGTGTACTGTAGTTACAGAACAATGTTCTACAACAGCTCGGGCAGACCGTCAAACAGGGCGAAAGCGCTAGGGTGACAGTCCGATACATCGAACAGAGGAGACCGAACCGCGATGGCCAATCGTGTCCGCACTCCCAGCAAGGACATCGAACGCATCCTGGTCGACGCGGCCGAAGCCGTCCTCGTCCGCGATGGGCTGGACGGCGTGACGGTCCGCGCGGTGGCCGCGGAAGCGCGCGTCGCACTGGCGGGTGTGTACAACCGGTTCGGCGGCAAGGAGGGCCTGGAGCGCGAACTGCTGATCCGGGGTTTCGACGCGCTGCGAGCGGAGGTGGCCACGCCCGACGATCCCGACCCGATCGCCCGCCTGCGTGCCGCCGCGGACAGCTACCGCCGCTTCGCGATCGAGCATCCGCAGCACTACTCGATCATGTTCGCGGCATCCGTCGGCCGGCACTTCACCAATGAAGCCGTCCAGGACAGCGCCGGCCGGGCCTTCGGCGAACTGGTCGTGCACATCGGCTACGCCATCGGCCGCGGCACGATCACCGGCGGCGACCCCGCGGAACTGGCCCAGCAGGTCTGGTCCGCGTTGCATGGCGCCGTCTCACTCGAGCTCAACGGCGCCATGCGATCCCCCGATCCCGAAGGCAGTTACGCCAGGATGGTGGACCTGATCATCCGCGGACTACGCGGGTAACCGAGTCCCGCGATCAGCCGGCGGCGGGCGTACCCGCCGCCAGTTCCGCCACGAATGACGGACCGCCGAAATCCGGTACCGCCGTGGGGTGTTCGAGATCCGCGACCACCAGCGCGGCGGTGGCGCGACCGGACGTCAGGGTCCGCAGCGACGACGTGCCCTCCTCCGCCCAGTGCCCCGACAGATACAGGCCCGGCAGCGGCGTTCGATGGCCCAGGCGCTTGCTCGCGGTCTGAGCCGGGGTGTTCTCCCAGCCGTAGGCCGCGCCGCGCGCATTGCGGCTGTAGCGGAAAAGCGTATCCGGCGTGGCGGTTTCGATGGTTTCGAAGGCGTCGCGGAAACCCGGCACACCATTCTCCACCGCTCCGAGCAGCTCTCGCGCGTGCTCTTCACGGATCTCGGGCCAGCGGCAATCGGAGTCCGCACGGACCAGGCTGGTCACCACCGCCAGATGCCCGCCCTCCGCGGCGAGTTCAGGATCGGCGAGGGTCGGCACGGTGACCCAGATGCCGCCCGGCCGTGCCGCCTGCACGTCGGCCCAGATCGCGTCGGTGTCCCACGACCCGAACACGAAACCCTCGTGCGACAAACCCAATTCACGCGGATCGGCGCGGAGCGCGCCATAGAGCGCAAAGGCCGACGGTGCCAGGCGGTACCGATCGAGACGGCGACGCAGGACCGCGGGCACGGCATTCCAGCCGACCAGCTCACCGAAGGTGTGACGCGCATCCGCGTTCGACACCACCGCCCGCGCCCGCAGCACCTCACCACCCGCCACGACCACGCCCGCGGCCCGGCCGTCCTCGATCAGGATGCGCTCGACCTCGCTACCGAGCCGCACCTCACCGCCGTTCGCGACCAGGGCAGCGGACAAAGCGTCGACGAGCGTCCCGAAACCGCCACGGGGGTAATAGGTTCCGTGATGCAGCGTTTCGAGCATCTGGTTGAACAGCGGGAACGACATGCGCGAGGGCGGCGATCCGATGTAGGGCCAGATGCTGCCCAGCGCCGCCGCGCAGCGTGGATCGTCCACGAATTCGGCGAGCACGTCGGCCAGGGTCGACATGCGATACCGGAAGACCAGGGGCGCGGCGGCCACCGCGTCCTCCAGCCCGCCCGTGCCGACCTGCTGCGGCAGGGAAGCCAACTGCGTGAACATGTTTCGCCGCAGGTCGAACAGACGCTCGAGACCGTCCGCCTGCGTGGGGAACAACCGCTGATGCAGGTCCAGGAACGCGTCCCGGCCAGGCGGCGCGTCGATGACGAGCCCCGGGAACCGCGCCTGGTATGTCTGTGGCAATTCGAGGAATTCGACACCGGCGGCGACATCGAGATGGGCGAGCATGGCGGGGATGAATCCGCCGGGACCGGCGTCCATAGTGAAATGGATTGCCGGATCGAACAGATTCGGGCCCCGACGGAACGGCTGCGCGTAACCGCCGGGGGCGGTGTTGCGCTCGACGACCACGACCTCGAGGCCGGCGCGGGCCAGCAGTGCCCCGGCGGACAGGCCGCCGAGGCCACTGCCGATGACGATCACATCAGCCATTACGCCGGCACTTTGCTCGATGCCGCGGGCGTGGGAGCGGTCCAGTCGCAGACGATTCCGGCATACATCCACTTGGTGGCCTCCACGCCGATGATGGCGACGCGGTGACCGGGCTGGATCTGGCCGTTGCGCCAGCCGTCGTCGAGGAACAGCGGTACCGCGGCACACCCGCACGCCCCGGTCATGGCCAGGTTGTCGAAGATGCGGCCCGCCAACGCCTCCCATTCGGCGGTCTGCACCCCGGCCTCGCGCATGGAGTCCAGCATCCAGCCGGCATTGCCCTCGGGAATGAGGCACCAGTCGGTGTCCGCGGCGGCCAGGCCGGCCGCCGCGAGGGTGTGGGTCAGCGCCTCCGACACCATCACCGGCGTGAAGTCGCCCGCACCGACCACATCGACCTTCAGGTCCACCAGCTTCTTCGAGCGTTGCTGCTGCAGCAGGGGCGCATGGGTACCGCCACCGATCGCCCAGATGCCGGGCTTGCGGCTGCCACCGATGGCCCGCGCCGCACCCCGCCGCAGCCCGCCGCCCTCGCCCGCGCGCAGCACGATCGCGCCGGCGCCGTCACCGAACATGTACAGCGGCATGCGATCTCGCATGCGGATCTTGTGCGGTTCGGTCTCCAGGAAGACCGGCGCGATGGCCGGGGAGATGGCCTCCACGCCGATCACCAGGGCCGTGGTGACGATGCCCTGTTCGATGTAGGTCCGGGCGAGGTCCAGTCCGTGCGCGGCGCCCGCCCCACCGGAGCGGATCTCCAGCGTGGTGACCGACTCCAGGCCGAGCCGCTCCTGCACCAGGTTCACCGACGGCGGCAGTGTGTAGTCGGGCGTGCCGGTGGCCAGGATCATCAGATCCACCTCCGCCGCCTCGATCCCCGCGGTCTCCAGCGCCCGCACGGCGGCCTTGTAGGCCATGCCGGAATTGCTGTCGTGGTGTTCGCCGGTTTCCGGGTCGATCATCCAGAAACGCTGCTCGATGGTGAGTCCGGACAGCACGTCCTCCGGCAGCGGGCCGACGTACTTCTCGATGGTGGCGTTGTCGATGGGATCACCGGGCTGGAATCCCCCGGTGCCGATGATTTGAGCGGAGGGCATGACAGTCCTAATCGTTTGGCGGGTAGGAAGTTTCGCAACGCGCGCGGGCCCGGCCGGGCCTTCTCACGCGATGTTGGGGAGCGTGTATTCGTCGAGGAGTGCGGTGATCCGACGGGCATCGGACGCGGAGTGACAGTCCATATCGGGATAGCTGCGCCGGCAGATCCCCGTCAGCACCTTGCCGGGACCGACCTCGACGAAGGTGCCGGCCCCGAAATCGACCAGCCTCGCCAAGGTGTCGGTCCACCGGACGGACCCGGCCAGCTGGCGGCACAGAGCCTCCCGCGCCTCGGATCCCGTGGTGACGAAATCACCGGAAACATTGACCACGACCGGGGTTTTCGGAGTACGGAACTCGACGGTTTCCAACTCGGCGGCGAACTCGGCCTCCACCGCCGACATCAGTGAGCAATGGAAGGGTGCGCCGACATCCAGCTTCTTGATCTTGCCGCCCTCGGGCAGTTCGGGCTTCGCGAGGCGCAGGAACTCCGCGACCGCCGCCACCGTCCCCGAGACCACCGTCTGCGTCGACTCGTTGTAGTTGGCCACTTCCACGATTTCGCCGGTGGCCGCGGTCGCGGCACCGCACAGGCGCTCCACCGCATCCGGGGCCAGGCCCAGGGCCACAGCCATTGCGCCGGGGGTGGTCTCATTGATCGCGGCCATCAGCTGACCGCGCCGCTGGACGAGCCGCAGCGCGTCGGTCCAGTCCAGCACGCCTGCCGCGACCAGCGCCGTGTACTCGCCCAGGCTGTGCCCGGCGACGACGGCCGGGGCGGGCAGGTGTTCGACGAGCACGCGATAGCTCGCGTAGCTCACCAGAAATATCGCCGGCTGCGTGATATCGGTGCGTCGGAGAATTTCGTCGGGACCATTCCAGCATATCTGCGATATCGAAAACCCGAGCATATCGTCCGCGGTTTCGAAGATCTCCGCCACCGGCTGGTGGTATTTCAGATATAGATCTCGCCCCATGCCGACACGTTGCGAACCCTGACCCGGAAAAAGAAAGCACCATCGAGCTTGCACAAGCTTGTTCATAATCCGACCTAGCAAGAGCGGCTGTCATTACATCTCGAGCGAGGACAATATGTCGAGAATATCGCCTCACCGGTAGTAGAACATCGTTCTACAAGAACTGTCAAAGAATAGCCGCCCGCCCGATCACGAGATATCCATCGACCGCGTCGCACCCGCGCGCCGCTCCACCGACTCCGCCATCCGCAGCCAGGCCGCACTGCGCTGCCGGGCCAGCTGCGCCACCGTGTGCAGGTGATACTCGGGCAGTCCGGAGATCGCCCGCGCGCAGCCCTGCTGATCGAGCGCCGTGGCATCGAGCCAGCGCAGCAGCCAGCGCCCACCCTCCGTCAGGCGTACAGCGGGGTCGCGCCGCAAACGCTGCATCATCAATTCCGTTGCCGCCGTATCCGGTTCACCGGCGTCCGATCCGGCGTTCGCTGTGGCGACGAGGTCGCCGGGCGCGCTGTCCACTTCCGCCGGCACTGTCTTCGGTCCGGTGATGGACCGCTGCCGCGCGGGCAGCGGGTGCTCACCCCGCCGCAGCCGGGTCCGCACATCTTTCGCGGTCGTCAGCGAGATGCCTGCCGCATCCGCGATATCCCGCAGGGGCAGCCGCGGCCGGGAGCGCAGCAGCTCCGCGGCGCGCAGGCGGCCATCGACCACCGGCCGGCGGCTGATCGTGCCGTTCCGCGCGAGCCGATCGGTCGGCTGCGGAATATCCGCGGCCGACCGCTTGCGGATGGCCCCGACGGTCTTGTCGGACAATCCGGCGACGGACGCGACGTACCGATCGGACCAGGACGGACACTCCCCCAGAATGCGAGCCGCCGCCGCCTTCCGCTCGGTCAGCAACAGCGGCAGACCGTGCCCGACATTCATCCGGACCGCGAGCGCGAACGCCTCCTGGTCGGTCACCTCCACGAACACCGCACGAATGACGTCTCGTCCACGGAGGACCTCCGCCCGCAGACGATGCACGCCGTCGATCACGCGCATCCCGTTGCGCTGCACCAGGATCGGCGGGAGATCGGCACCGGACTCCGCCAAGGCGTGTACATGGGCGGCATTGACACCCCCGGCCCGCACCCCGTCGATCACCCGGAGCTCCACGATGGCGACCGGCACCGCGTCCGCTGTCGACACCCCGCTCTCGTCACCCAACGACAGATACCGATCGAGCGGTCCACCGCGCACAACCGAACCCTGCTCCGACATCGGACTCCTCCTCGATCAGCCAAGCTCACAGATGAACGTGCGGCAGATTCGATATGGACTGCGCCACAACATACTTCGACCAACAGGGGCATCGTTGCCGCTCGCACCATGCGGTATCACAGTGCTGTTTCACGAAAGGCATTGCAGGACGAGCCAATTCACTCTCCCGAACCGCGCGCCGACACGCCGATCGGCACGACTCGATCCTGCATGTAGCAACCTTTATCAAGCCTTAATTCGGGGGCGGGAACCAGGATTTCCGATTCCGGGCGGGAATCCGTAAGCCAGTCGACACCGTGGTGAACAGGCAGTGGATCGTCCGCAATCAGACAGCAATTCGCGCGGAGGCGGCCGGCCTGCCGCGCGCGCAGCCGCACACCGCCACACAACTAATCAACTGACCAGTCATTGACCGAGATGACCTGCACAAACGACCAGTTCAGCAGTGAGCAGCGCCACGAAACTCGAGGGGCGCGGTCGGTGGCCAACTTGTACGATGCGCACGAATAGGTCGTAGCGCAACGAGCCGGCAGAACCGAAGCATCCGTCCGACAACTCGCGCAAGGGCATTCGCCCCCACACCTGTTCGTGTTCGATGGAGGATCGCCCGTGCGTGTTTTGGTTGCCGAAGACGACGACGACCTGCGGCCCGTTATCGTGATCGCGCTGCGCGGCGCCTCCCTGACCGTCGACGCGGTCGCCGATATCCCGGCGGCCGACGAAGCGCTCGCTGTCACCAGCTACGACTGTGTGGTCTTCGACCGGATGCTGCCCAGCGGCGATGCCGTGAACTACCTTGCGAGTCAACGCAGAAGAGGCTGGTCGACGCCGGCGATGTTCCTCACCGCCCGCGATTCCGTCGACGATCGCATCCTCGGGCTCGAATATGCCGACGACTATCTCGGCAAACCCTTCGCCATCGCCGAACTGGTCGCCAGGGTCCGAAACCTGTGCCACCGCGGGGACACTCGACGCCCCTCGGTGCTGCGGTGCGGCGACCTCGAGATGGACCTCGGACGGCGCGAGGTCCGTCGCGACGGGGTGCTGCTCAGCCTCACGCTCAAGCAGTACTCGGTGCTGGAACAGCTCATGATCAACCTCGAGCACACCGTATCCCGCACCGACCTGTTCGAACACTGCTGGGACGAGCACGCGGCGGCCAACTCCAACGCGCTGGACGTGACGATCGCCATGCTCCGGCGCAAGCTCGGGCCACCCGAAATGATCAGGACGCTGCGCGGATACGGCTACCGGCTCGTCCCCGCCGAATGAAGCGCGCGAAACGTTGGCGACGCATCCCTCCCGCTCGGCGACTGCGATACGCACCGTGGATCGCGGTCGCGGTCCTGACCGGCTTCGCGACTGTCACGCTGTCCGGTTTCGCCGCCGTAGACCTGATCACACAGAAGCACGCCGACACCGCACGACTCGACGCAGAGCTGAACACCGTGGCGTCGGCGGCCGCGCACGAGGTGGCGAGCAGTCCGGCAGGCGCGGTGCCACAGGGATTCCCGGTATTCACCACGGTCGCCGACGCGGTCACCTACCAGGGTCACGGACTGTCGCGGATCGACGACGACTGCCCACAGTTCGCCGTCGTCTTCGCGACGAGCGTCGGGACACAGGAATTCCGCAGCGCCAGGCACTGCGCCTACGACCTCGACGAGATCCGGCTGCAGGACATGCGGGCCCGCGCGATCCGTACCCGGGTGCCGGTGCAGGTGACCATCCCCTACCCCGGCGGCGCCGTCCGCGCGGTGGCGACACCGGTCGACGATTGGCGGTACGACCACTTCGGCGGGGCCGCCATCGCGTGGGCAGACCTGGGTCCCGACCACGCCCGGCAACGTCAGATCACCGCGCTCACCTGCGGTCTCACGGCCGCGCTCATCGCCTCGTTCGGCCTCATGACATACCTCCTCACCGCACAGCTGCTGCCGGCGCGGATTCGCGCGGTCGAGAGCCAGGAGGACATTCTCGCCGGAGTCGCACACGACCTGCGCGCGCCGATCGCCGCGCTGTGCGCACTGGCCGAAACCGCCCGTGATCACCCCGACCAACGCACGGAACTGCTCGACCGCACCGTGCGCCTGTCGCGTCGCATGGGGGACATCGTGGAGGATCTGCTCTCCCGCGCCCGGCTCACCGCGGGTATCGAGGAGATGGAATCCCAGCCACTGCGCCTCGATCAGATCGTGCTCGATCTGATCGAGGAAATCGACTCCGACGCAGCGATATTCACCTCGACGACCGCACCGACCGTCGTGAACGGCGCCCCCACCCTGCTGTGCCGGGCGATCCGGAATCTCCTCGACAACGCGGTCCGGCACGGTCATCTGCCGGGCGAACCCGCACGCGTACACGTGACGGTCGCCGGCGGCCGCGTAATAGTGGCGGACCGGGGACCGGGGCTCGTAGACTCCGACCGCGACTCGATCTTCGAGGCCTTCCACAGCAATGCGGGTTCGACCGGACTCGGTCTGCCCATCGCCCGGTGGGTCGCCCACGCCCACGGCGGCACCCTCGACGTCCACAGCGCGGACGGCGGCGGCGCGATCTTCGAATTCGCGCTGCCCACACCGGCCCGCGAGCTCTGACAACCTGGCACACCGATCGGAAAGCACCGTGATGACCGGATCAGCCAAGAACCGGATGACCGCCGCCGAACGCAGTGAACAGATCATCCGGGTCGCGGTCGCCACCTTCGCCGAATCCGGGTACACCGCAACCCGGACCGATGTCATCGCCCGCCGCGCCAACGTTTCCCAGCCCTACGTGATCAGGCTCTTCGGCAGCAAGCAGCAGCTGTTCCTCGCCGCCCTGCACCACTCCTTCGACCGGCTCGAGGCCATCGTGGAATCTGCTGCGGCACAGCATGATTGCAGTCAACCATCGCAACAGTCCGCGAGCACCCTGGCCGATGTCTACCGCGCGGTCGCCGGCGAGCGCGATCTACTGCTGGTCGCCCTGCACGGCTTCGCGGCCACATCCGAACAACCCATCCGCCACGAGCTGCACCAACGCTACGACCGGCTCCGCAGCCTTCTCGCGGAGGTCACCCAGGCGTCGCCACACGACACCCGCCGGTTCCTGGCCGCCGGTGCGAGGCTCGCCATCGCCACCGCGCTCAGAACGCCGACTCGTCGAGATCCATCAGCCCGAGGTCGACGTCGGTGATGATGGTGCGCACTGTACCGAGTTGCGGGAGCACGTTTTTGGCGAAGAAAGAGGCGGCGGCGACCTTCCCCTCGTAGAACGGGTCGCTGCCCGACGTGTCGATGGCGGTGAGCGCGACGTCGGCCTGGCGCAGCAGCAGCCAGCCGATCAGCAGGTCGCCGACGGCGAGCAGAAATTGCACCGACACCAGCCCGATGCGGTACAGCTCGGTGGGTTCCTGCTGCGCGGCGGAGCGGAAGCCGGTGAGGGTCGCGACCATCGCCTCGACGTCCGCGAGTGCGGTGGCGAGGAGCGCACGCTCGAGCTCGAGGCGGCCGTCTCCGACGCTGCCGGCGAGGAACTTCGCGATCTGATCGGTCACGTGCGCGAACGCGGCACCGCGGTCACGCCCGATCTTGCGGAAGAAGAAATCCTGCGCCTGGATCGCGGTGGTGCCCTCGTAGATCGAATCGATCTTGGTATCGCGCACATACTGCTCGATCGGGTAGTCCTGCAGGAAACCGGAGCCGCCGAGGGTCTGCAGGGACTCGGTCAGGCACTGGTACGCGCGTTCCGATCCGACGCCTTTGACGACCGGCAACAGCAAGTGGTTGACGTGGAAGGCCAGCTCGGCGTCGGCGCCCGATACCGCCCTGGCCAGCTCGGCGTCCTGGTGCGCGGCCACGTACAGGTACAGCGCGCGCAGGCCCTCGGCGTATGCCTTCTGCAGCATCAGGCTGCGACGCACATCGGGGTGGTGCGTGATCGTCACCGGGGGCGCCTGCTTGTCGGCCATTCTGGTCAGATCGATGCCCTGCACGCGGGTCTTCGCATACGCGAGCGCGTTCAGGTAGCCGGTGGACAACGTGGCAATTGCCTTGGTGCCGACCATCATTCGCGCGTACTCGATGACCTTGAACATCTGCGAGATCCCGCTGTGCGAGTCACCGACCAGCCAGCCGACCGCGGGAATACCGTGGCCGCCGAAGGTCAGCTCACAGGTCGCCGACGCCTTGAGTCCCATCTTGTGTTCCAGACCCGTGGCGAAGACGCCGTTGCGGGCGCCGAGTTCACCGGTGTCGGGGTCGAAGTGGAATTTCGGCACCACGAACAGCGACAGCCCCTTCGTCCCCGGTCCCGCGCCCTCCGGCCGTGCCAGCACCAGATGGAGGATGTTCTCCGAGATGTCGGAGTCGCCGCCGGTGATGAATCGCTTCACACCCTCGAGCCGCCAGCTGCCGTCGGCCTGCCGGATCGCGGTGGTGCGGCAGGCGCCGACATCGGAGCCGGCGTCGGCCTCGGTCAGCACCATGGTCCCGCTCCACTCGCGAGCGGCCGCGATCTCGGCCCACCGCCGCTGGGCGGCGGTGCCCAGGATGTGCAGGATCTCGGCGTTCTGCGGTCCGCTCGTGTAGACGAACGCCGCGGGCTGGGCGCCGAGGATCAGTTCCCAGATCGACCATTTGACGACCGACGGCGCCGCCGTACCACCGACCTCCTCCTTCAGCCCCACCTTGTGCCAGCCGGCCTGCTGCCAGGCCCGCGTGGAGCGAATGAACGACGCGGGCAGCGATACCGCGTGCGCGGCCGCGTCGAACGTCGGCGGGTTGCGGTCCGCCTCGGCGAACGATTCCGCCAGCGGGCCCTCGGCCAGCCGCGCCGCTTCGCCCAGCATGGCGCGGACCGTGGCGGCATCCAGGTCGCCGAACGCTCCCGAGTCGAGAACCCGGTCGATCGCCAGCACCTCGAACAGGTTGAACTCGAGGTCGCGGACATTGCTCTTGTAGTGGCCCACCCGGATGCCTTCCTGTACTCGTACCGATCGAGATCTACTCGTAGATCTCGCCCTTGCCGGCCTTCTCCACCAGGGACTGCGGCGGCCGGAAGTGGTCACCGTAGCGATCGGCCAACTCGCGGGCCCTGGCCACGAAGCCCGGCAAACCGCCCTCGTACTGGTTGATGAACTGGATGACGCCGCCGGTCCAGGCCGGGAAGCCGATGCCGAGCAGCGAACCGATATTGGCGTCCCGCACGGAGTTCAGCACGCCCTCGTCGAGGCACTTGACCGTCTCCAGCGCCTCGGCGAACAGCATGCGGTCGCGCAGGTCCTCGAACGGGATCTGCTCGCCGCCACTGCCGAAAGCCGTGCGCAGACCCGGCCAGATGCGGGTGCGCTTCCCGTCGACATAGTCGTAGAAGCCTGCGCCGGTGGAGCGGCCCTTGCGGTCGAACTCGTCGATCATGCGGTCGATGACGGCTTCCGAGCTGTGCGCGGTCCAGGTGCCGCCCGCGGCCTCGACCGCGGCACGCGACTCCTGCCGGACCTTGCGCGGCAGCGTCAATGTCAGCTCGTCCCACAACTGCAGCGGCGGAGCCGGATAGCCCGCCTGCGCACCGGCCTGCTCGACCGACGCCGGCTCGACACCCTCACCGACCGCGGCCACGGCCTCATTGAGGAAAGTGCCGATCACACGCGAGGTGAAGAAACCACGGCTGTCATTGACGACGATGGGTGTCTTCTCGATCTGCAGGACGTAGTCGAAGACCTTCGCGAGCGTCGAGTCGGACGTCTTCTCGCCGCGAATGATCTCCACGAGCGGCATCTTGTCCACCGGCGAGAAGAAGTGGATGCCGATGAAGTCCTCCGGCCGCTGTACGCCCTGGGCGAGACCCGTGATCGGCAGCGTGGAGGTGTTCGAACCGAGCACGGCATCCGGCTCGACGATGTGCTCGATCTCGCCGAACACCTTGTGCTTGAGCTCCGGGCTCTCGAACACGGCCTCGATCACGAAGTCCACGCCGGCGAAGTCCGCCGGGTCGGCCGTCGGCGTGATCCGCGCGAGCAGCGCATCCGACGCCTCCTGCGTGGTCTCGCCCCGCGACAGGGACTTTTGCTCGAGCTTGACCGCGTAGCCCTTGCCCTCGACGGCGTTCGCCAGCGACACGTCCTTCAGCACCACCTCGATGCCGGCCTTCGCCGACACATAGGCGATGGCAGCGCCCATCATCCCGGCGCCGAGCACACCGACCTTCCGCGCGGCGTACTTCTCGAAGCCAGCGGGACGCGAACCGCCCGCGTTGATCCGCCGCAGGTCGAAGAAGAACGCCTTGGTCATGTTCTTCGCGACCTGACCGGTGACGATGCTGACGAAGTAGCGCGCCTCGATCTTCGTGGCGGAGTCGAAGTCCACCTGCGCGCCCTCGATCGCGGCGGCCAGGATCGCCCGCGGGGCGGGCATCGGCGCGCCCTTGACCTGCTTGCGCAAGTTGGCCGTCAAGGCCTGCAGGTGGGCCGCGAACGCGGGGTCCGACGGCGACCCACCGGGCATCCGATAGCCCTCGGCATCCCACGGCTGCACGGCCCCGGGGTTGGCCTTGATCCACTCCTTGGCCTTCGGCAGCAGTTCGTCCACGGTGGACACCAGCTCGTCGATCAGGCCGAATTCTTTGGCCCGCACCGGATTATGCCGCTGGCCGCGCATCAGGACAGTGCGGAGCGCCTGCTGGATCCCGAGCAGCCGCGTGGTGCGGACGACGCCGCCCGCACCGGGCATCAGGCCGAAGGTGACCTCGGGTGATCCGACGACGACGCCCTCGACATTCGCCGCGATGCGGTGGTGCGTCGCGAGCACGATCTCGAAGCCGCCGCCCAGGCAGAGGCCGTTGATGGCCGCCACGACCGGCTTGCCCAGCGTCTCCAGCCGGCGCAGCCGCGCGTTCAGCGCAGTGGTCGACTCGGTGACGTGCTCGGTGTGCTCCGGCGTCGCCCGGATCAGGTCCCGCAGATCACCACCCGCGAAGAACGAGCTCTTCGCCGACGCGATCACCACGCCGGTGATCGAGTCCCGCTCGGCCTCCAGCCGGTCCACGACCTGACCGAAGGACTCCTGGAAGTCGGCGTTCATCGTGTTGGCGGGCTGGTTCGGGTCGTCCAGGGTCAGCACGACGATGCCGTCGGCGTCCTGGTCCCAGCGAATCGTGTTGGTCATGTCCTCACACCCGCTCGATGATCGTCGCGATACCCATGCCGCCGCCGACGCACAACGACAGCAGTGCGCGCCGGGCCTGCCGCCGCTCCAGCTCGTCCACCATGGTCCCGAGGATCATCGCGCCGGTGGCGCCCAGCGGGTGCCCCATCGCGATCGCGCCGCCATTGACGTTGACCTTCTCGTCCGGCAGTTCCAGATCCTTCATCCACTTCAGCACGACCGACGCGAACGCCTCGTTGAGCTCGAAGAGGTCGATGTCGTCGACGGTCAGCCCGGCCAGGTCGAGCACCTTCCGGGTGGCCGGCGTGGGACCGGTCAGCATGATCGTCGGATCCGACCCGGTGATCGCGGCGGCCACGATGCGGGCGCGCGGGGTGAGACCGAGATCCTTGCCGACCTGCTCGTTCCCGATCAGCACCAGGGCGGCGCCGTCGACGATGCCGGAAGAGTTCCCGCCGGTGTGCACGTGGTCGATCCGCTCGACCCAGTGATACTTCTGCAGCGCCACCGCGTCGAAACCGCCCACCTCACCGATGCCCGCGAAGGCGGGCTTCAGCTTGCCGAGGGTCTCGACGGTGCTGCCGGGACGGCGATGTTCGTCGTGGTCGAGGATCGTCACGCCGTTGATGTCCTTCACCGGCACAACGGATTTCGTGAAATACCCGCCGGACCACGCGGCCTCGGCGCGGTCCTGCGACCGCACGGCGAAGCGGTCGACGTCCGCACGCGAGAAGCCCTCGATGGTCGCGATCAGGTCGGCGCCGATGCCCTGCGGTGCGATGAAGTTGTCATACGTCAAAGCCGGGTCGTTGAAGATCGCGCCGCCATCGGCGCCCATCGGCACCCGCGACATCGACTCGACACCACCGGCGATGATCAGGTTCTCCCAGCCCGAACGCACGCGCGCCGCCGCCTGGTTGACCGACTCGAGTCCCGAGGAGCAGAACCGGTTCAACTGCACGCCGGCGACCGTGTCCGGCAGGCCGGCGCCCATCGCGGCGGCACGGGCGATATCGCCACCCTGGTCCCCGACTGGCGAAACGACGCCCAGAATGATGTCGTTGATCGCCGCGGGGTCCAGCCCCGGATTGCGTGCCTTCAGCTCGTCGATAAGGCCGACCACGAGGTCGATAGGCTTCGTCCCGTGCAGGGATCCGCCCTTGTTCTTGCCCCGAGGCGTGCGGATCGCCTCGTAGATATATGCCTCGCTGTTCAAAACGATGGTCCTTCTTCAGCCATAGGGTATGGACTCGGTGCGGCACGCAGTCCGGTTTTATGCGACTCGATGGTCGCAGGGCCTACTTCGGCGCATTGATGGTCAGCCCGCGAGCAGCAGCGTATTTGTACGCGTCATGCTTTTCGATGCTGGGCGCCGAATCACCGATTTTCGAAACGCCGGGCAGATCGCCGAAGTCGGGACCGAGCTGTTCGGACATCATCTTCGCGAAGTTGGGGTCCATGTACATCCGCTCGCCGGAGATCAGCTTCAGATCGGGATCGAAAGCCATCACCACCAGGTACAGGCCGGTGACCCGCTCGCCCTCGAGCGTGTTGAACGACATGAACGCCTCACGCAGCAGCGTATTATCGGCCACCGCGTGGACTCGCTTCTCGGCGGCGACATTCCGCCCCCGATTGGGCAGGATCCGCCGATACGTTTCGCGAACCGCATCGGTCCCGTCGACCGCCAATCCGAGGGATGCGAGCTCATAATGCGGGTTGGGGGTCAGCGTCGCCATGGTGGCTTCGACATCCATTTCCAGCTCAGCGATCTCGTGAGCGAGGAGGATTTCTTCCATTTGTTTCTTGGACAATTGCGTCATGTATAAAAACCTAGAATGCCATCGAGACCGGCGTCAAGTATTAATTTGATTTCCTCTGCACAACATTAGCGCACAGAAAATATAGGCGATTGCCCTGGGCGAACACCTTTCATAAAACCATTTCAAGTTATCGAATAAGCCCGTATCAACGCTCGGGCACGGTCAATTCAGCTGGATGAGGATCTTCGCGTCGGTACCGCTACGCAGCGCGTGGATGGCGTCGACGACGCCCGTCAACGGGATCTCCCGCACCCATCCGGTGGTGTCGTAGATGCCGTTCGCCATTGCGGCGATGACGGCGTCGAACTCCTCCGGCAAATAGCCGACCGCTCCCACGATCTCGGTCTCGGCCATCATGAGCTGCGTGGGCTGGAGTTCCATCGGATGCTCGTGGAGCGCGACGACCACCACGCGCCCACCGGGGACGAGGCTCGCCAGGGCCGAGGTGATCGCGGGACCGGCTCCGGCCGCGTCCACGGCGGCGTCCACACCGCCGCCATCGGTCAACGCGGCAACCGCGGCGGCGAGGTCCTCGTGCACCGGATCGACGACGGTCGCACCCAGTGCGGCGATGATCGCGCGACGGTCCGCGCTCGGCTCGGAAACGAGCACCTTCTCCACTCCGCGCGCCTTGAACGCGAACCACGCGCCGATGCCGATCGGCCCCGCTCCCGCAATGAGCGCCGTACCGCCGGCCTCCACTCCGCTGCGCGCGACGGCATGCCAGCCGACCGCCATCGGCTCGACCAGCGCACCCATCCGCAGGTCCACATTCTCGGGCAGCAGGTGCAGCGCCGATACGTCGACCGTCGTGAACTCGGACAGGCCGCCGCCGTGCGCGCCCGCGCCGAGCGAGCCCATCATCCGGCAGGAGAAGCGCAGGCCCCGGCGGCACGCGGCGCACTCACCACAGGAGACCAGCAGCGGGTACACCGCGGCACGGTCGCCGATCTTCACGTCCGTCACGCCCTCGCCGATGTCGACCACGGTGCCGGCGAACTCATGGCCCAGGATCTGCGGCAGTGTGGCGCCGGTCAGGGGATGTGGGTGGTCGAGGTCCATCGGCAAGGCCTCTGGGAAGAAGTAGAAGTGGAGGTCGGAGCCGCAAATGCCCGCGAAGGCGTTGCGCAGCTTCACCTGGCCGGGACCGGGGCGGGAGTCCGGCACCTCCTCGACGCGGAGGTCTTCCTTGCCGTAGAACAGAGCGGCCTTCATTACTTCTCTCCTTACGAATGGTGGTCGGGGACGGTGAGGACGAAAGCGGTGGTTCGGTGGGCGTCGGAGGCGACCAGCGCACCGGCCCGGCCACCGGTGTCTTCCAGCGAGTTCAACATCGTGACCAGCGACCTCAGCCGGCCGGAACGGGGAAGGTGACCGAATGCGAGGTCCCCGCCGCGCGGGTTCACCAGGAACTCGCTGATTCCGGTCTCCTTCATCCACGCCACCGGCGTCACGGCGTACTGCTCCGGGACCTCGAGCTGGTCGAGACCGCCGAAGTCGAGGCCACAGGGGGCGAGGAGCTCGTCGACAGCGTGCGGACTGAGCGGGGCGATACCGAACTCGCTGGATGCGCGGATCGCACGCGTCGCCTGCAGGCGGGCGCGGTATCGCAGACCCAGCCTGATCGCGTTCTGCTCGCCGGCCAGGATGATCGCGCTCGCGCCGCGGGCCGGGTGGGCTGTGACGACCAGCCCGTCGTCGATGAAATCGTGCTCCGGCACCGTGCCCGCACCTGCCCAGCCGGTGAACGCGTCGCCCGCGACCGGCTTGTGGAAGCAGTCGGCGAGATATCCCGGTGTGCTGGAGACGATCTCGGCCGCGAAGTCCCCGGCTGCCGAGCACTCGGCGGATCGGGTGTACGACGAACGGGCCCAGCCCGCCATCTCGTCGGAGGCGACATCCCACCAGGCGGCGACCACCCGTGCCGTGTGCTGCCTCAGGTAGATCTCGGCACCGGTATGGCGGTGGCCGGAGCCCAGTCCGAAGTCGGTCGCCGCGACGACCGCGATCATCTCCGGGTTCTGCTCGATCGTTCTGACCGCCTGCGCCAGGCTCAACGCACTGTTCGTGCCGACCGTGGTCGTCAGGTCGAGCGGTGGCCGGTCGAAGACCCAGCCGGGCCGGCCGGCCGAGCGTCCCGTCGACAGGCAGCGGGGGTCGGCCAGGAACAGCTCGGTGAGTTCCGACTGGTCGAGGCAGGTCCGGCGCAGCAGCGCACGAATCACGTCCTCGGCCAGCCCGGTGGGCGTTTCGGGCAGGTCGGGATCATCCGGGATGATTGCCGACCGGCCCGCATCGATGAGCACAACGCTGGTCATCGTGGCCTCTTCAGCGCTCGGCGGGACAGTTCACGACCCCACCCCGGCCTTCGTCCCGAACGTCTGCCGCATGAAATCCGGATCGATCGGCAACCCGTGGACCTGCTGATTGTGGCTGTGGCACAACTGGTGGTACGCGAAGGACGTCTGCATCGCGTTGACGCGACCCTGGTTGTCCTGGGCGACGTTGACGGACTCCTTCGCCAGTTTGAGCGCGAACAGCGGCTTCTCGGCGATGCGCGACGCCAGCCGCAGCGTGAACGACTGCAGCTCGTCGAGGGGCACGACGTGATTCACCATGCCCAGCCGATGGACCTCGGCGGCCGTCAGGAAGTCGGAGGTGAACAGCATCTCCTTCGCCTTCCGGACGCCGACCTCGAACGGGTGGTTGAAGAACTCGGCGCCGGACACGCCCATCGACACGGTGTTGTCCTGGAACAGCGCGTCCTCGGCGGCGACGATCAGGTCGCAGGGCCACACCAGCATGAGGCCACCGGAGATGACCTTGCCTTGCACGGCGGCGATGGTCGGCTTCGGCAGATTGCGCCACCGCTCCGACAGCCCGATGTACATCTCCTTCTCGATCGCCATCCGCGATTCGGCGCCGGCGCAACCGAAGCCGCACCAGGTGCCGATCCGCCGGTGATCGGCCACCACCTGCGGGCCCGCACCGTCGCGTAGATCGTGTCCGGCCGAGAAGTGCGGACCGTTCGCGGCGAGGATGATCACGCTGATCGAATCATCTTGCGCGGCAAGGTCGAACGCGTCGTTGAGCTCGTACAGCAGCTGCATGCTCTGCGCGTTCCTGGCGTCGGCGCGGTCGAGCACGATCCGGGCGACCTTCTCGGCCGGGCGCTCGTAGCGGATCGTCTCGAACTCGCTCACAGCCGGCCTCGCTCGTCGGGTCGGCCCAGCCGGGCGACGGTGTCGGCTGTCGCGGCGGCGGCAACGGCGGCAACACCGGCGATCCGCTCGGGTGTCAGCGGCGGAACGAGCGCCCCGGCCAACCCGGTCGGCAGGTCGTGGTGGGCGATCGGACGCTGGTGGGAGAACGTGTCGAACCCGGCCTTGCCGTGATAGGCGCCCGAACCACTCATCCCGACACCGCCGAACGGCATGGCGTGGTTGCTGTACGCCAGGCCGAAGTCGTTGCGCGAGACCCCGCCCGACGTGGTGTTCAGCAAGAACCGCTGGAAATCGCCGGTGTCGCCGCCGTACCAATAGGCCGACAGCGGATGTTCGCCGGCCGCGACGAAGGCGATGGCCTCGTCGACATCGGAGTAGGTGTGCAACACCAGCACCGGGCCGAAGATCTCCTCGGTGTTGATCTCGGCGTCGGCCGGGGTGTCGAGCAGCAGCGTCGGCGGCAGGCGGCGAGAAGCCGCGGCCGGCAGCCGGTCCTTCTCCGCCTCCGGCACGATCACGACCTCCACCGCACCCTTGGACTTGGCATCCGCGACCAGTCCGGTGACCCGCGCGTAGTTCGCGTCGTTGACCATCGACACCACGTCAGGGTTGTCGAGGAAGGTCGGGAAGTACGTCAGCACCGCCTTCCGGTACGCCTCGACGAAGGCGTCCTTCTTCGATGCGGGGACGAAGGCGTAGTCCGGCGACAGGCACACCTGGCCGTTGTTGAACAGGCGAGCGGCGGCCACGCGCGTCGCGGCCTCGGCGACATCGGCGTCGGGGGCGACGATCGCGGGGTTCTTGCCGCCCAGCTCGAGCGTCACCGGCACCAGGTTCCGGCCCGCGGCGACGGCGACGAGGCGGCCGACCTTCGGGGAACCGGTGAAGAAGATGTGGTCGAATCGCAGATCGGAAAATGCGGTGGCGGTTGCCAATCCACCGTTGACGACCACGACCTCCTCGGGGCTCATCCGCGAGGCCACCGCACGAGCGAACACCGCCCCGGTCCGCGGGGCCATGTCGGAGAACTTGATCATCACCCGATTGCCGGCGGCGAGCGCTTCCACGGCCGGCACGAAGACGAGCACGATCGGGAAGTTCCACGGGCCGATGACGCCGACCACGCCCTTGGGGCGATTCTGCACGGTGGCCGGGATGACCCCGCCCATCGCCGCGGGCACCTCGGTCGGGGCCATCCACTCCTCGAGGTGTGCCCGGGTGTTGGCGATCCCCTCCAGGCCGCCGAGGATGTCGACCTCCATCGAGGTGGTCACGGGACGACTGCCGAAGTCGGCGTTCAGCGCTTCAGCGAGTTCTGCGCTGTGCTCGAGGACGGCGGCGACGAAGCGGTCGATGCGGTCGCGGCGGGTCGCGGCGTCGGGGATCGGGTCCAGGGCCTGGGCGGCCCGCTGGGCATCGAGGAGACGCTGCAGTTCCTGGGGCGCGACGTCGACGATCGGTTCGGTGGTCATGGTCATTTGCTTGTTTCCTTGTGTGCAGGTGAATCTTGTGCGGCGATGTCGCTGGCCCAGCGATAGTCGGCCTTCCCCGCCGGGCCGCGGACCACCGCGTCCACGCGGATGATGGCCTTCGGCAGCTTGTACCGGGCGAGTCGCTGCTCGGCGTCGGCCAGGAGTTCCTTGTCGGTCGGGTCGTGTCCGGGCAGCAGCTGCACGACCGCGACGGTCTCGTTGCCCCAGCGCTCGCTCGGCCGGCCCACGACGATGACGTCGCGGATGGCGGGATGGGCGATCAGCGCGTCCTCGACCTCCTCGGCGAAGATCTTCTCGCCGCCGGAGTTGATCGTCACCGAGTCGCGGCCGAGCAGCTCGATGCTGCCGTCGGCCCGGTGCCGCGCCCGATCCCCGGGCAGCGCCACGCGGCGGCCCGCGACGGTGGGGAACGTGCGCTCGGTCTTGTCGCGGTCACCGAGGTACCCGAACGGGATGGCGCCGTGCCGGGCCAGCCATCCGGTCGCCGGATCGCCCGGCTCGAGGATCCGGCGACGATCCTCGTCCACCACGCAGGTGCCGGGCGCCGGCGTGAAGACACCCGAGGTCGCCGGCGCCGCGCTCGTGCTCAGGTTCGACAGCTGAGAGCCGGTCTCCGAGGAGCCCGCGACGTCCGCGATCGCGACGTGCGGCAGCAGCCGCAGGATGCGGTCCTTCACCGATGCGCTGGTGACCGCGCCGCCGACACCGACCAGCTGCAGGGAACGCCCGTGGTGGCCGCCGCGCTCGAACTCGTCGCACAGCGGGGTCGCGAACGCGTTCCCGACCAGGTTCATGAGCTGCACGCCCTCACCGTCGATCACCTCCCACACCGATGCGGGGTCGAGCCGGTCCACGACGCCGGGGAAGACGACTTTGCCGCCGGTCAACACACCGGCCAGGGCGAGCCACTGGGCTGCAGCATGCATGAGCGGCGGCAGCGGCAGGACGACTCGCGGGTCAGCGGCGAGGACCAGTTCGACGCCCTCGGCGAGCGTCGTCACGTCGAACAGGCCCGCCGGAAGGAATGCGGCCAGGGCGCTTTCGAGGATGTCCGCCTGGGCCCACATCGTGCCCTTCGGCATCCCGGTCGTGCCGCCCGTGTAGACCAGGTACAGGTCGTCGGCGTCAGGCGCGGTCCGAGGAGCGTCGGGGCTGGAGGCCGCCAGGGCTTCCTCGTAGTCGAGGGCGCCGGGCAGCAATGCGTTACCGGATTCGTCCGCCACCTGGAGCAGCAGCACCGGCCGCTCGCGCAGCGAGTCGAGGACCGCGGCGAGCGTCGGCGCGAAACGGGCGTGGTAGATGATCGCGCGCGCCGAGGCGTCGTCGAGGAGGTAGGTGAGCTCGGCTTCGACGTACCGATAGTTGACATTGAATGACGCCGCGCGCGCGGTCGCGGCGCCCAGCATCCCCTCCAGGTACTCGTTGCCGTTGTACAGGTACAGCGCGACATGGTCCTGGCCCGACTCCCACAGCGGCAGGTCGGCGCGCGACCGGTGGATCGTGATCCCTTGCGACAGTAGAAGATTCGCCAGCCGATTGACTCGCCCCGCCACGTCGCGGTAGGTGAGCCGCCGTTCCCCGAACACGATGCACTCGCGCTCGGGTGTCGCCGCGGCGACGCCGGCGAACAGCTCGGCGTGGTTGTAACGCATCAGATCTCCATCGGGTGAACGGCGAGTCGCAGGCCCGGCGACGGGACCGGCCCGGGCCTGCAACTCGGCAATGGTGGCGAGGGGGTCATTTACAGCGGATGTCGAGGAGGGCCTGACGTCCCTCTTCGCGCACGACGCGGAGCGCCTCCTTGAGCGCGCCCGCGAGCTCGCTGCGGTGGTGGACCGTCGCGCCGTAGCCGCCCGACGCGATGCAGTAGGACGCCAGGTCCGGGGAGGGCGACAGGTTGGAGAACCGGTCCTCGCCCGTGGTGGCCGCGGTGCCGTCGGGATAGACGAGGTACGTCGCCATGTCGACCGCGGTCCAGTTGCTGTTGTTGGCCACGATCGTCAGCACCGGCAGGTTGTGCTTGGCCGCCGCGTGGTGGCACGCCGCCGGATTGGCGAACATGTAGGCGCCGTCGCCGAGCGTGGCGACCACCGTGCGGTGCGGTGCGGCGTGCTTGGCGCCGAGCGCCGCGGGCAGGCCCCAGCCCAGACCACCGGACGCCGGAAGGAAGAAGTACGTGCCGGGCCGCGTCCGGCGCAGCAGGTCGGGGTACGCCACGTACTCGTTGAACACGATGTCGTCGTCGTCGAGCAGGTCGCCGAGGGCGGCCGAGATGGCCGCCGTCGTGATCGGCGCGTCGGCGTCGCGATCGGCCTCCTGGCGCCGGAGCTCGTCGATGGCGGCACGACTCGCCGCGGCGACCTCACGGATGCGTTCGGCCCGGGCCGGATCGATGCCGTCGGCGCGATCCTCGAGGGCGGCGATCAACCGGGTCAGGAACGCGGCGGGCGTGGCGCTGATGGTGAGGTCGGAGCGGTGCGTCCGCATCGGGTAGGCGGAGAACAGCGGATCGACGCCCACCTGGGCGACGAAGCAGTCGGCCGGCGGTGCCGTGCGCGCCTGGATCCACGGGACATCGCACTCCACGAACACGACCACGTCGGCCCGCTCGAAGACGGCCGCCACGTCGGACCCGACGCGGTGCGGATGGTCGGAGGCGACATTCAGATAGCGGGCCCACGGATCCGCCACGCCGATCCCGAACCGGGCGCACAGATCGCCGAGCAGTTCGGCGGCGTCGGGCTCGGCTCCGGCCGCGGTCGCCACGATGACCGGGAACTCGGCGGTGGCGAGCCGGTCGGCGAGCACGTCGACGGCGTCGGGGTCGGGCTGCACGGTGGTCGGGACGGGCGTGCGCGGGCGCACGGCGTCCGCCGGTTCCTCCGCCGGTTCGGCGAGGACCTCGCGGGGCAGCGACAGGTACACGGGCCCGCGGGGGTGGGCGGTGGCGAGGCTCAGGGCGCGGTCCACGACGGCATCGGCCTGTCGTGGATCGCGCAGCTCGTAGTCCCACTTGACGAACTCGCGCACCATGCTGGCCTGGTCGAACATCTCCTGGGACCAGTGGATCGGCAGGTCACGGGCCCCGGTGGCGCCGAACTCGAGGATCGGCGAGCGCCCGGCGGTGACGAGCAGCGGGATGCGATCGCGGGCGGCGTTGGCGACCGAGCACACGGCGTTCCCGGTGCCGACGTTGACGTGGAGCATCAGCGCCTGCGGTCGTCCCGACACCAGGGCGGCGCCGTGGGCCATGCCGCCGGCGAGGTTCTCGTGGGCGCAGAGGACGGGCGTCGGCAGCGGCGGACCGCCGGCCTCCTTGTTGTCGGCGTAGGCCTCGACAATGGGTGCGAAATCGGTCCCCGCATTGACGAAGAACGACTCGATGCCGTGCTCGGCGAGCGCGGTGAGGTAGCGGGTAGCAGCGGTATGCGGCATAGAAAGCCTTCTGTTCGGTGCGTGGACAGGTGTCATGGGGTCGGCCGGGTGCGCAGCGAGGGGATGATCGACGCGAGCTCGCGCCACTCGGTCACCGGCAACCTCTGCAGGTCCGGGGTCAGTACCTGCACGCACACGTGGTCGGCGCCGGCGTCGAGGTGGGCCTGGACCCGGGCTGCGATCCGGTCGAGGGAACCCCAGGCGACGATCGCGTCGACCAGCCGGTCGCTGCCCCCGCCGCCCAGATCGTCGTCGCCCCAACCCAGGCGCCGGAGGTTGCTCGTGTAGTTGGGCAACGCGAGATACCGCTTCATGAACCGGCGGGCGAGCTCGCGCGCGACGGTCGGATCGGTCTCGAACACGACGGTCTGCGCGGGGGCGAGCAGTGCGTCACCGCCGAGCGCCGCGCGGGCGACCGCGGTGTGCTCGACCGGCACGAAGTACGTATGGGCACCCACGCCACGGGCGGCGGCCAGCCGCAGCATCCGCGGCCCGAGTGCCGCCAGCACCCGCTGGGGGGCGATCGGCGAGACCGCCCCCCAGAAGACGCCGGCATCCATCCGGTCGAGGTAGTCGACCATCGTGGTGTACGGCTTGTCGCCGTACCGGCCCTGATGAGCGCCGTCGACCATCGACTGATGACTCACCCCCACACCCAGCAGGAACCGCTCCGGGAACGCCTCGCTCAAGGTGCGCCAGCCCGCGTTCATCGTCATGGCGCTGCGGGCGTGCAGGCTGGCGATGCCCGTGGCCACCGTCATGCGAACGGTGGCCGACAGCAGCAGCGCGGCGTTGGCGAACGGCTCGCGAGCCACCGCCTCGGGCACCCAGAGCGCGCCGAAGCCCAGTTCGTCGAGCTCGGCAGCCGCCTCGCGGGCGAGGCTCATCGGCTGCACATCGAGCTGGTACGACCAGATTCCGAGCGGACCGGGGTGTGAGGCGGAGGCCTGGTCAGCGACTGTCACGGAAGTAGCCACTCGGCATTCGTCCGGAAGAACTTCGTGGTGATTTCCGCACCCAGCGGCTCGACCTTAGCGAGCATGTTCTTCATCGAGTCCTTCGTACCTTCGACGTGCGGATAGTCGGTCGAATAGCAGAACACGTCGGCCAGGTTCGGGTCGTCCTGGAAGTAGCGGTCGACGGGCTCGAAATTGAAGGGCGACACCCGCACGTTCCGTGCGATGTACTCCGAAGGCTTCAGCGGAAATTTGGCAGCGGCCGCTCCCGGGAACACGTCGATATACATATCCATTCGCCGGGCGGCGTTTCCGACCCAGTGGGCACCGACTTCGAAAAGACCCAAGCGCAGCCGCGGGAACCGCTCGAACACACCACCGAGCACCAAGGCGGACAGGTAGTTGTCGATGGCCATGTGCACGGTCGAGAACAGCTGGATATTGGTATTCGGGATCTCTGGAGATTGGAACAGATCCAGGAAGGTCTCGGCGATCATCCAACCGGGATCCAAGAAGGCGAATTCGGTACCGATGTGGAGCGTCACGGCGATGTCGTTGGCCTCGAGCAGACGCCACAGCGGGTCGAGCGCCGAGTGCGCCGGCGAAACCCCGCCGGGCGGCACGTCGGCCTGCAGATATACCGCGCGGACACCGGCATCGATCAGATCCTTTGCCGTGGCGATCATCTCGTTCACGTCGGGGCTGGTGTTGAGGATCCCGACCACCCGGATACGGCCGTCGGCCAGGACCGCGTTGGCCTTCACCCATTCGTTGTAGGACCGCACGTAGCTCTTCGCGAAGTCCGGCCTCGACACGCCCTCGAACACCGAAAGATCGCCGCCGAAGCGCATTTCGTAGGCGAGATCATTCATTTCGCCGATGATCATCGCCGCGATCGCCGTGGTCGGGAAGACCAGCTGACGATCGATCCCCATCACATCCAAGACCTCGGATCGCCGACCGAGATCGATCGCGCTCGGGGCCGACGGACCCTTGATCTTCCAGATCCCTTCGGGATCGATCTCTTTCGTGTCACCCAGCACGTCGAGCTGGTGCATATTGGTCGCGGTCGGATCCGGACGGAGCCGGTCTGCGGATTCGAAAATTTTGCCCATAATTCGGCCGGGCTGACCCAAGATATCCTCGAGCAGGTGACTGGGGATCATCTCGTGGCTATCGACGTCATGTGCAAGGAGCTTCATCGCAACCTCTCGGTGTGATTTCCCGGTCCGAAAACCGGGCTGATGGAAAGCAAGCACCAAGAGGAGCTCGCTCGAAATGGCGTTCGATACGCCCTAGGAGGTGAGAGCCTCGACGTCGATCGGCTTGAGGTAGCCGACAAAGTCGTCATTTGTGCGCCAGTCGTATTCCGGCACCTCGCAATAGATCTCGATGGCATTGCCGTCGGGGTCATAGATGTACAGACTCCGGGTCATGCCGTGGTCGAACATCGCCTCGATCGTGACGCCCTGGTCCTTCAGGTGCTGATGCATCTGCACCAGCGCTTCCTGACTGTCGACCACCAGCGCGAAATGCAGCAGGCCGACCTGGTTCTCCTTCGGCAGCTCGGCGTCCTCGCTCACCTTGAAAACCCCGATGTCGTGGTGGTAATCGCCGAAGCGGAAAAAGATCGCGATAGGCGACTCCGACGAGATCTTCATACCGAGGATCCCGCCGTAAAACGCCTTGGCCACCTCCAGATCGCGCATTTTCAGCACCACGTGCCCAACGCGTTTAATGCCCATGCTTGCCTCCATTGGCTTCGGGCCCACCGGCATCACATCCGCCACGCCGGGCAAAGTTGTGGCCGCTGGCGTTACTGGTCGGTGGACTAGATAGATTGATCTAACGCACTCAGCGTAAACGCATTTTTCCCACTCCGTCAACCCTTGGTCGGCAACTCGGAAACGCGGCATGTTGGCGCGCTCTCCGCTCGCCTCGCGGACGATTTCGAATGAGATGAGTCTCTGCGGCGGGGCGAGGGCCCAGTACCCGCCAACTGCCGCGCGGTTGCCGCTTCTTGCCCGCCGATTGCCGGGTCGACTACAGAGTGCTTGCCCGTCGGACGCCCACCGGCGGGTCTTCCGCAACGGCGTGGCGACAGGGGTGAAGAGGCCCGGCGGTGCCGGAACACGGGAGGAGACGGCGAAAGCTGCCGCTCGAGAGCATTGGCGGCGCAGGACCCGCAAACCTCGCGGCGGATATCGCACGGGCCGAGGTGTCGATTCGGGCAGGTCGGCGCCCCAGGGGGTGGCAGCATCTCCGCGGACTGGTCTCGAGAACCATGCCCCGCGGTGGCGGAAGCTGACGAAAGTAATGTGTCCGGCGACGGGGCCGGCGACTACGGGGCACGGCGGCGCCGGGGTCGACGCATCGGCGGTGCGGGAGAAACGAACGCGCAGAATCGAATTCGTCAGTGGCGGCGCGCAGTGTGCACGCCGCCGGGCGCGGTGATGAGTCGCCGACCGCCGACCGGGGACGCTCGCCCGGTCGTCGCGGTCACCGCGCCGGCTTCGACATCGGAGTGATCAGCTCCCGACGTTGCTCCGACCGGTGCGGTCGTAGCGGCCGGCGGCGAGCCCGGCGGCAACGGAGTTGGTCGCCGCCCGCCCGGCGGTGTGCAGCGGTGCGGTCGATCGCGTGGTGCGAGCCAGCAGGACCGCTCCTTCGATCAGGCAGAAGACCTCGACGGCGACCTCGCGGGCGCGCTCGACGGTCATCCCGGCCGCCGTGAAGCGCTGCTCGAGCACCTCCAGCCAGGATTCGAAGGCGTTGGCGGCGGCGGTCCGCATCAGCTCGTCGCTGTTGGCCACCTCCAGGGCGATCGTCGCGATCGGGCAGGCGTAGGCGTAGTCGGTCTCTTCGAGCAGATCGGCCGTCTGAACGAAGGAGGCCGCCGTCGCCTCGACGACGTCGGCCCCGGGCGGGTACACCGACTCGAGCAGCTCCCGGTAGCGTGCGCCACCGTAGGTGAGCGCGGCCGCGCCGAGCTCCTGCTTGCCGCCGGGGAAGAAGTGGTACAGCGATCCATAGGGCGCGGCGGCGGCGGCGAGGACGGCCTTGATTCCGGTCGCCCCGAAGCCCTGTCGGCTGAACAGCTCTGCCGCGGACTCCACCAGACGGGTTCGGGTTTCGGGCTGTTTTCCGAGGGTTGACGAGGTGGGAGACATGTGTCTAGGGTACCGCGCTAGATCAATCTGTCGCGTGTGACCTTCGACCCAGCGATCTTGCGGCCGGCATGGGTTTCGACAGCGATCGTCGGCAATCCGAGCACCGATCTACGAGCGTCCCACATGGTCGACGCCGACGAAGCTACTTTCCGCGCAACTGTCGACGAACTACTGCCGTTCGCGGCCGACAATCGGGCAAGTTCGCACCCCGGTGGACAGTCGGCTTCCACCGATTTCACGAGCTTTCTCCCGGTCGTAGCAGGTCAGCGATGTGATAGATTGATCTAGTGACTACCACTACCTCTATTTTCGAGCTCCGCACGTACGAGGCGGTACCCGGCAAGCTCGACGCGCTCCTGACTCGTTTTCGCGATCACGCCGCGGCGCTGTTCGAGAAGCATGGAATGACCAACATCGGTTTCTGGGTGGCCTCCGACGAGGCGGGCGAGCCCACCGAGACCCTGGTCTACCTGGTGTCCCACGCCAGCCGCGAGGCCGCCGCGAAATCGTGGGAGGCCTTCTGGGCGGACCCCGAGTGGATCGCCGCGCGATCCGACGGCGAACAGGTCACGGCCAGCGCGACCTCGAAGTTCCTCGACCCGACGGATTTCTCCCAGCTGCGCTGAAGCGCGCTGCAGACCACTCGAAGGACATGCATGACCTCGCTCTTCGACCTCACCGGACACGTCGCGCTGATCACCGGAGGTAATTCCGGAATCGGGCTGGGCATGGCGCACGGGCTCGCCCAGTGCGGCGCCGACGTCTGCATCTGGGGCACCAACGCTGAGCGCAACGACACCGCCGCACAGGAGCTCGCGAAACACGGCACCCGGGTGCGGGCGATCCGCTGCGACGTGGGCGACGAGGACGCCGTGACGGCGAGCTTCGCCGAGACGCTCGACTACTTCGGGCGGGTCGACTCCTGCTTCGCGAACGCCGGCACCCGCGCTCCCGACATCGCGTTCATCGAGACGAGTCTCGCGGACTTCCGATCGGCCACCCGGGTGAATCTGGAGGGCGCGTTCCTCACCCTGCGCGCCGCGGCGAGGCACATGGTGGAGCGCGGCGGCGGGGGCGTGCTCGTGGGCACGTCGAGTGTCTCGTCCCTGCACGGCACCCCCCGCGGTCAGGCCTACGCCGCGAGCAAGGCCGGCCTGTCGGCCCTGATCCGGGGGTGCGCCGTCGAGCTGGCGCGGCACCGGATCAACGCGCACTCGCTCGTGGTCGGCTGGACCGAGACACCGCTGATCTCCCGGGAGATGGAGAACGCGGTGTGGGGGCAGCACGTCATGAAGCGGATGCCGCAGCGCCGCTGGGGCGAGCCGGACGACTTCGCGCGGCTCGCCGTGTATCTGGCCGGCGGAATGGGCGGGTTCCAGACCGGCGACGAGATCGTGATCGATGGCGGATACTCCATCTTCTGAGCACCCGCGCCGGCCTGTGGGGTGGGGGGGGTGGGGGGGGGGGGGCCCCCCCCCCCCAAAAAATAAAAAAACAAAGGAGAGGGGGGGGGGGGGGGAGA
>NZ_JBSGCB010000078.1:0-31027 GCF_053601595.1 Nocardia sp. NPDC004711
GCGAAGGGATCCCGGTGCGCTGCTGAGTCTGGCCCGGCAACACTACGGGCATGACCGTGATCGAGCAGGTGACAAACGACGAGGACGTCGCGCTGAGCTACAAGAACCTCCTGGAGGCCGAGCGCGCTTTCCGCACTATGAAGACCACCCTCGACCTGCGGCCGGTCTAGCACTGGCTCGACGACCGCATCGCCGCCCACATACTGCTGTGCTGGCTGGCTCTGCTGCTGATCCGCGTCGCCGAACGCTGCACCGGACAGATATGGCACGCCATCAACCGCGAACTGGGGCGCCTGCACTGTAACCACAGATCACACCCGATATCGCGGCACACTGTCTGCCCACCAGCCGCGAAACTCAGGAACGGGCATCGCAGCGAAATTCATCCACTGAACCAGCCAAACTGCGACCGACAGTAGTTCGCAGGTGCCTGACGCGCTATCATTGCAATCGATTGCCTGTTATGCACGATTTGATCCCCGGAGTGGCCTAACTTGCGCAAAATTTCTCTCGACTCGGTCGATCGGGCGCTCCTCACGCTCATTCAGTCCGATTCGCGGAAGTCTGTTGAAGAGTTCGGCGCTGCGGTCGGGTTGTCTACTTCCGCTGCGCACCGCCGAATCCAGCGCATGCGTGCGAGTCGAGTCATCATCGGAGAGATCGCGTTGATAGACCCGGCCGCTGTCGACCGGCCCATGGTCATGATCGTTTCGTTGAGCGTTGAGCGCGAAGGACGAGAGCATCTGCATACGCTACGTTCGTGGCTCGACGCGGAGCCCGCTGTGCAGCAATGCTGGTACATCAGCGGTGAGGCCGATTTCATTGTTGTGGTCACCGCGCGAGATATGGCTGAGTTCGACGAAATTGTGCAGCGTCTGGTCTCGGAGAACAACAACGTTCGACACTTCCACACCTCGGTAGCGATCTCGACCGTCAAACGTGGCTTGAGTGTCAAAACAGATGGTTGCAGCCAGGATCCACCTGTGGGGTTGTGAGTGGTCTGCGCGCCCGCGGCGCGCGGACCACCGGGTGTGAGGGCGCGGAGTAGCCGCCGGTCTGCCAAGCTTTCCACTGTTGTTCCTGGGCAGGCCACTGCGGGCGGCGCGTGGACGGTGTAGCAGTTGCTTCCGGGCCTGTTCGGCGTGCCAGCCGGCAGGGAGATACCAGAACCGTGGCCGATATTGACGGCCGCCGCCGCGTCGACACCCTCGTCGCCCCGGGCGCCGGCCCAGGCGTGGCACCGAGTCTCGGCCGGGCCCGGAGTGCGCGGCGAACGTGAATACGACTGGGCCTGGGCCACTGTCCCCAATTTCGGTGACCTACCCGCCGGATACACAACAACCCTGCCGGCCCGCCGATCCCTCGATGACCCCGCCGATATCGCCTACTATCTCTGCTTTCACCCCGCCACGATCGAGCGGGAACAGGTCGTGGCCATCGCCGGCGCGAGGTGGGCGGTCGAGGAATGCTTCCACCCCGCCAAGGATCAATGCGGCCCCGACCACTACCAAGTCCGCACATGGTATCCCTGGTACCGCCACATCACCCTGGCCATGCTCGCCCACGCCTTCCTCGCCGTTATACAACTGTCGTGCTAGCCGACTGGTTCGACTCTCGTGGCCATACGCTGCCCGAATCGGTCTAGGTATCGGCGTTCACGGAATTCCCCAGGTTGACCTGGCATTCGTTCACGTAATTCCCCAGCGGGAAGGCGGGCGGACGGTTGGTGTGGTCCTCGCAGGAGTTGGCTGCTCCCATCTGATGAAGGTGATGGGAGCCAGGAATGGCGAGGAGAACGTTCGACGTGGTCGATGTGACCGAAATCTTGATTCACTGTCATGCGGGCAGGTCGCAGAGCCAGATCGCGGAAAGCTCCTTGATCTGAGCATCGAGGGCCAGCACCCCCTCCGCCGAGCGCGCCACAAGCTGGGCGGCAAGGCTTTCCCCGGGCAGCGTCGTGTGCTGGGTGTCGGCTGCATGGACGACAGCAGCGGCCAAAGCCGCAGCTGAACGCACGCCGTGCTTCCGCAGCCACGCGATGATCTGGTCGATGCCCGCTTCCCGCACGGCCGCCGGAGTCTGATACTTGGTCAGCAGCATCAGGGGTCCGCGATTCCCGAGGGTGAGCGCGCCTTGCATGGCGAGGCTGACGGCGAGCAGCCGATCGTGCAGACGGTTCGCCGCACGAGTGCGGTCACCGACCAGGTCTTGCCGTTGGGTGACGAGCATGCGTAGTTCGACGATCAGCTCCTCTTCGGCATGGAGCACCGTGAGGTCTCGGCGCATCCGCGCCTGGTCGGCGATGACGTAGGCGTCCTTCGCGTCGGTCTTGCCCGCACCGCGGTACGAGCGCGTTGCTTGGTTGACCATCACACCGGGCGGGTAGACGATCTGCTGATCGTGCGCGAGCAGCAACGTCACCAGTAGCGCGGACTCGCTGCCGTGAAGGTCGATTGCCCACGTGGTATCGCCTGCCCTCGCCGCGACCTCACCGATCAACTCGAGCAGTGCGGACTCGTCGTTTGCCACGCGCCGCGAAGATCGTTTGTCGCCTTGCTGGTCCACCACCACACAATGATGGTGATGCTTACCGACGTCCACGCCGGCCCATACCCGCTCCAAACCAGATCTCCTCATCGTCACCAGTTCCGCGTCCCGGGACGACCTCGCGGGCAGGACCCTATTCAGCGATGATTCGCAACTCTCAATAAGCAGCCCGGTCGTTGGATGGGTCGGGCGGCCAGCCATCGGGAGCCAGTCACCACCTCCGGGCAGTCCGTTGAAAGCCACACCCGACCCGTCCGGGACATTCGAGCGATCGGCCCGGACGCATAAAACATAGGGTCCGTTGACAGCGTCAGAGGGGCATGCATGCAAATCAAGCCCATGACACTGCAGCGCAATGAAGTTGCATCATGCGGCCATGAATGATAGTCGAATGTTCTCGCGCTTGGTGCGGGCGGAACGCAACAAAATCTCCAATACGAGGAGGATTGCACGATCAGTTCCTGGTCTGGAGCGATAAGATTGTGACGTACATCCTGATGGTGACTAGATATCAACCCTGGTGTGATGGAGGTAATTGTGCAGGCGTTCGAGACGTCGGAATATCGGGCTCGAGTGGACGGCGTGCGGGAGTTGATGGCCGACGCCGAATTGGACGCGTTGCTGGTATTTTCGGAGAGTAATCTCTGTTACCTCACCGGTAACGAGGCAGTAGCCCCGCATGTGGCGCAGGCTGCTCTCATCACGCTGGACGAGGACCCATATCTCATTACACGCGAGATGGAGATCGGAAACGCGGAAGGTTATTGCTGGCTTCCGGAGGAGCGCCTGATCCCCTACGCTGAAAGCTATGTCGCGTCCCCCGATCGGAGTGGATGGGACGGGATCGGCGAGATCGTCAAGGCCAAGGTCCCTGCGTCTGCCCGAATCGGTGCAGAGATCTCGGGACCTGGGTTTGGTGCCGGCGGTTTGAATGTGAAGGACTACGCGAGGCTGGTCAAGGCGCTGGGGGTGGAGCAGCTGCATGACGGCGGTGGGTTGGTGTCGAAGCGCAAGCGGGTCAAATCCGAGCGTGAACTGGCCTATATCACCGAGGCGGCGGCGATCGTGGACCGCGCGATGCTTGCCGGTATCGACAAGATCGCCGTCGGTACGCGGCAATGTGACGTCGCCGCCACGATCATGTCAGCGCTGTGCTCGGGGACCGAAAGCATCCCGGGAGGCCCCCCGAAGCGGCCGCCGACAATGCCCGTCGGAAAAATCGCTAACGCACCGCACGTCTTGTGGAACGATGGGGTGTACTCCGCCGGTCAGCAAACCAATTTCGAACTCGCGGCATTCCGGCACCGATACGGTTGTCCGTTGTCGCGGACCGTCTACCTCGGAACGCCGCCAGCGCGCCTGAAAGAGATCCACAACGCCGTCCTCGACGGGTTCCACGCGGCCGTCGACGCTATCCGGCCCGGGGCGGCATGCAGCGATGTCAAGAAGGCCTTCGATGTCGCCTTCCGGCCGCACGGGATTCGGAAGGAGTCTCTCATCGGCTACTCGGTGGGTCTCGACTGGATCGACGGTGGTGCCGCTCTGTCGCCCTATGACAACACCGAGATCGTCACGAATATGGCGTTTCACGTCGTTATCGGGATCTTCGAGCGTAGCGAAGGCTACATCTTCAGTGAGACTTTCCGTGTGACCGATGACGGCACGCAGGCACTATCGAAAGTTCCGCGCATTCTGTTCGAGCTGCCGGCATGAATCACACAGGGAGCGCCAGGGTCCACGGCACGGACGCCAGCCTGCACGAAGATATGCGGTCATGGCGCCGCCATATTCACGCAAACCCCGAACTCAGCTTGGAGGAACACAAGACCACTGCGTTCATCCGGTCACTCCTCGACGAGTTCGAGCTGCCCTACGAGGCCCCGCTCGACACGGCGACGGTCGCCCGTGTGAGGGGTTCGATCCCAGGTCCGGTGCTGGTGGTCAGAGCAGACATCGATGCGCTGCCGATCCAGGAGGAGAACCAGGTCGGCTATGCGTCCACGCGGCCCGGAGTGATGCATGCCTGCGGCCACGACGGCCATACCGCGATCCTGCTGGGCCTCGCGAAGCTGCTGTCCCGGCGTCGCGACGGCCTGCGTGGGGAAATCAGGCTGTTGTTTCAGCCTGCGGAGGAAGCCAACGTCGGTGCAGCAAAGGTAATCGAGACCGGTGTGCTTGACGGCGCAATGGCCGCGGTGGGTCTGCATCTTCGCAGCAAGTTGGCTACCGGGATGATCGGACTGACCGATGGTGCTGTCATGGGCAGTGATGACCGGTTCGATATCACCATCATTGGTGCAGGCGGACATGCCGCCTTTCCACATCAGACGACAGACCCTGTCACGATTGCTGCCGGGCTGGTGTCGCAGTTGCAGACGCTGGTAAGCCGGCGCATCGATCCCCTGTCACCGGCGGTGGTGACTGTGGGGTCGCTGCACGCCGGGGACGCGTACAACGTGATTCCGGAAGAGGCACGGCTCAGTGGCACCGTCCGGTCATTGTCACCGGCAACCCGTGACCTTCTCGAATCCGAACTCGTCGGACTCGCGACCGCCTATACCGCCGCGCACCATGCCAAGGCTGAGGTGACATTCCAGCGAGGGTGTCCACCGGTGATCAATCACACCAGCACCGTCGAGTTCGTGCGGTCCGCCGCCGAAGCCGCCGTCGGAGCTACCCGGGTCATCTCACAGCCGCCGTCTATGGGAGGGGAGGATTTCGCCTTCTACGGTGAGCACGTGCCTTCGGTTTTCGCGTTCATCGGCGCGGGCAACGAGTCGAGCTTTCCCCTCCATCATCCTCGATTCGACATCGATGAGGAGTCACTGGACGTTGGGCTCCGTTTCTTCTACGAAATTGTCCAAAGGTGGACTGACCCGCAAACACCCACCCCCGACTTCCACCTCTAGCCCAGAACATCGCGAGCATGCGCGATGGATAGGTTCTGTGATTTCAGATGGAGCAGATTCGAGCACCACCCCGGATACTCACAAGAACCGTATCGGTATGCAGCTTGGCTGGACTACTCCGCCGGTAAGCGGCATAGCGACGACCTTGCAATGCAACACCACCAAGGATTTTGATCATGACAACCCAATCACCGTTCGATACCGGCCAGTCCAGGCCGGTCCAGTTTCCTCAGGACCGTCAGTGCCCGTTCGACCCGCCGGACGAGTTCAACGAGCTACGAGATACCCAACCGTTGAGCAGACTCCGACTCGAGGACGGTCGCACCGGATGGCTGGTCTCGAGCCACGCGCTTGCTCGCGCCATACTCGGGGATCCGCGTTTCAGCGTCGTTCCCGGCGGTCTCTTTGAGCTGGGTCCGGCGCGGCGGGCTGCTGAAGTCTTGGATGCGATCGAGCACGATACCTCCTTTCCGGACTCAGCTCGCGCGATGGTTCATCGGTATCAAACCGAGGGACGGCTCCTGGAAGCGTTCCAGGAGCCCGAGGTCGTGCAAGCACTACGTGACAACCCGCCGAGCAGATTCGGTTTCTTCCACATGGACGCCCCTGCGCACACCCGACTGCGGCGCGTCCTTGCTGGCCACTTTACGGTGCGCCGCGTCGGCGAGCATCGGGCGCGTATCGAGCAGATCGTCGCCGATCGCCTCGACGCCATGGAGAGACTCGGGCCGCCTGTTGACCTGGTCGAGACATTCGCGAGCCAAATACCATCACAGGTGGTCTCCGCGGTGGTCGGCGTGCCGGAGAACGGTCGTAGTGTGTTCGAGCGACTCAACTCGGCCAGGTTGGGGCTGAGCTCTACTGCTGACGAAGCGGTGGAGGCGGTGAATGAGTATCTGGTGTTCATTCGTGAACTTATCGCTCGTCAGCGTGCACAGCCAGGCGCTGACCTGATCGGTGCGCTGGTTCAGAACGGGGAAATGACTGACGACGAGATCGTTTCCTCTGTGTTCGGGCTGTTGTCCGCGGGCACCGAAACGACCAACAATTCCCTCGGGTACGGTGTCGCCACGCTCCTGCAGGACCGCGCTCGGTGGGACGCCCTCAGGACCGAGGCAACTCCGGTTGGTCAGATCGTCGAAGAGCTGCTGCGTTATACCACGGTCCTCCCCACCGCCCAGATTCGAACCGCTCGGGAGGACGTCGAAGTAGACGGGACGGTGATCAAGGCCTTCGAGACTGTCGTCGTCTCGCTCTCGGCAGCCAATCGCGACCCGCAGATCTTCGCTGAACCGGACCGTATCGATCCGACACGCGCATCAACAACGAAGCATATCGCCTTCGGTTACGGTATCCACCAGTGCCTCGGCCAGCACTTGGGCCGTTTGGAGCTGCAGGTCGCGCTGGCTGGTCTGGCACACCGTTTCCCCACCCTCGACCTTGCTGTACCCGTCGAAGAGATCCCCTGGCGCAACGGTGCCAGGCCGTATGGCCCGGAACGACTTCCGGTGACCTGGTGAGGTGATTCCCGATGAGGGTCGACGCGGACCGCGCTCGCGATGCGTGGGCGCGGGCGACCTGTTCAAGCAGGACGGTCGAGTCCAGTGGCTTGCCCGGGGGGATCTCGCCGTCGTTCGGTGGCGTTGGTGAGGAGGCGACGGCGCGTGAACAGCGCGTTGATCGCGATCGCACCGGTACCGACGACGTGTGTGTCGTGACAGATACGTCGTCCCATATCAATAAGAGTGAAGTTTTAGAAGGAGCCGGCGAAGATGCGGATCGAAGTTGACGAGGAAAAGTGCGTGGGTGGCGGTCAGTGTGTGCTGGCTGCGGCGGAGGTGTTTGATCAGCGCGACGAGGACGGTGTCGTCGTGTTGCTCGATAGGGAGCCGGGTGCGCAGTTGCATGAGGCAGTGCGGGAGGCTGCGATGCTTTGCCCGGCCGCAGCGATTCGGGTTATCGAATGACCGACGGACTCGACCGGGTCGTGGTGGTGGGGGCGTCCGTGGCAGGTGTGACAGCGGTCGAGACGCTGCGCCGTCAGGGTTTCACCGGGTCCATCAGTCTGATCGGTGACGAGACGCATCTGCCGTACGATCGGCCGCCGCTGTCGAAACAGATCCTGAGCGGGACGTGGGGCGCCGAGCGTCTCACCTTCCGAGAAGCCGCCGCCCTCGGCCGCCTGCAGGTGGACATGCGATTGGGCGTCCGTGCGGTCGCGCTCGATCTGGATAAATGCATCATCAAGTTGCAAAATGGTGAACATCTCGGTTATGACGGGCTGATCATTGCGACAGGTGTTGTGCCGCGGCGTCTGTCGGTTGGGCACGACCTGTCGGGAGTGCACGTGCTGCGTACCGTCGACGACGCCTTCGCTCTGCGCACGCATCTGCGCCCGGGTCGGCGCCTGGTAGTGATCGGTGCCGGTTTTCTCGGCTGCGAGGTCGCGGCCGTTGCTCGGAAGGCCGGTCTCGATGTCTGTGTCGTTGATCCGTATCCTGTGCCTATGCTGCGCCAGCTCGGTGACGACGTGGGCCGACAGGTGGCCAACCTGCATCGTGACCATGGCGTCGACGTTCGTGCTGGTGAGACCGTCAGTCGTCTACTCGGCGACGGCGCTGTGGCGGGGGTGGAGCTCGCGACCGGAGAGGTCCTGCCTGCTGATCTCGTTCTCGTTGCGATCGGCTCAGTTCCGGCGACTGACTGGCTCACGGGCAGCGACCTTGTACTCAACGACGGCATTGTGTGCGACGCCACGTGTCGTGCCGCGCCCGGTGTCTACGCAGCCGGGGACGTCGCCCGCTGGTGGCACGACACGCTGGGCACGTACGTGAGGGTTGAGCACCGCATGAACGCCACGGAACAAGCTATCGCCGCAGCCACCAACCTTCTCGGCGCTGACTCACCGTTCACACCGGTCCCGTACTTCTGGACCGACCAGTATGACGCGAAAATCCAGGCGTATGGCACCTTCCCGCTAGGTTCCAGGGTCGCAATCGTTGGTGGAGACCTCGACGAACGACGGTTCCTCGCGCACTACATCCATGAGGACCGCATCGCGGCTGTATTGGCATGGAACATGCCGAGAGAGCTTCGAGCTGAACGCACACACATCGGAAAATCTGTCGCTAACCTGCCGCTGTACCGGTGACTGATTGGCTCGAATCTCGGGGTGCTGTCAAAGTGGTGATTTGATGGCATGAGCTGCGGGTTCGGGCGTGTCGCTGGCGCGAGTACAGCATCGACCTAGTGATGATCATGGTTATCGAAGCCTGATCGTCGAAAGCCGTTGCTGTGCCCGCGTTGTCATCATCGCCGGTCGTGGTCGCGGACGCCACCGTGGGGCGGGTAGCCCGGTGTCGGTGAGTGCCGCACCAGAACCGGTTGTTCCTGTCGGTTTCTGGAAGTTCTGGCCGCGGTGCCTGATCCGCGAAAGATTGCCGGTTCGTCGGCCGGAATCGTTGGGAACCGGGACCAGACCGGCCGCGGCAGCGAGGTGGCCGAAGGTGGGGAATGCGCGCAGATCACCCGCCGCGGCCAGCAGCATCGCACCGAGTATCGGGCATCGACTCGATGCTCGCGCCGTCGGGATGCTGGCGGAACAGCTCGATGATCGGCCCGTTAAGGGCAGCGACTGGCGCAGCCGGTCGTTGACGACCATTTTTGCGGGCTTGGGACATTCGGCATGCCACTGCGCTGTCGACGCCGTATATTCTAGCCGGTAAGTGCGCGTGGATGCGTTGCGGCGCAGCTCCGGCGCAACCGTCGACGGTGACCGCCCGCGCCGGCGAGCGATCTCGCGCACGCCCGCGCCCTGCGCACGCCACAACGCGATGTCTGTCAATGGCCATGTGGTAGTGGCTCTGGCACAAAGTTGTTGGTGGCGTTGATGTTCGGGTCAGCCGTCGAGCAGCAGGCGGCGTCGGAGAAGGTCGAAGTTGGCCCTGCCGTACATGGCTTTTTTGACCGCCTTCAGTTTCGTGACAGTTCCCTCGACAGCGCCGCTGCTCCAGGGGAGGGTGAGTCCGTTGCGGACCGCGTCATAGTTCTTGAGTGGCCCGGCGGCGAACCCTTGGAGCTGGGTGACGTCGCTGGTCTGGGCTGCGGCGATCCAGGCGTCGAGGTGCTGGCCGTGTCGGTGACGCAGCATCCCGCTGAAGTCGCTGACCAAGTGATCGACGGTGCGTAGAACCGGGCAGCGGTCCAGAATCCGTGCCAGATCGGCCTTTTCGGATTCGGTGCGGTGGACGGCTGGGCGGATGATCCAGCCGGTGACCTGCCGCGGTTTGGGTGCGGCTATCGGCGTCGCGGTCGGTGGTGTGGTGCCGGCCCGCCAGGTGTGCAGCAGACGGCGCACCTGGCGTTCGCTGCCCTTGTATCCGCGTTCGCGCAGTTCAGCGGCAAGAATCGCGGCGTTCGTGCAGCCTTCCTGCCAGTGCCCGGCCAGGTAGGCGGTGTGCTGGTCGAGCGAGCTGCGGCGTCGGGGCAGTTGGGTCAGCAATTCGTCCGCGTTCGCTGCCAGGGCGTAGCGACGCACCGCCTTTCCGTCGAGGTTGAGCGCCCTGCTGATTGCGGTGGTGCCGATTCCTTTGTCCCACAGCGCATGCACTTCGGCCCACCGCTGACGAGTCTGCTCTGCCCGATACCCACAGACGGCCTTCGGCGGTGGCACGGGCTGGGCGACGGCCTCGGTGGCAGGCTGATCGTGCAAGCACTTGCGGTGGGCGCGTATCACCCGGTCGACTGCGCCGGTGAGGTTGTATAGAGCAGGTGGAAGCGGTCGGCGACCTGGATGGCGTCCGGCGCGCCCCGCCGGGCGCCTTCGGCATACCCGCCCGCACGGTCGCGGCAGATCACCGTGGCACCGGGATGGGCACGCAACCACTCGGCGAACGTGTCGTTCAGCCTGTCCCGCAACAGATCCACCGGCCGATGCGTGTGCATATCGACCAGGACAGAGCCGTAGTCCTTGCCCTTGCGAAAGGCGAAGTCATCGACACCGAGCACAGTTATTGTGCTGGGTTCGGGCACTGGCAACGCTCTGATCAAGCGCAGCAACGTCATTCGCGACACTGCCACGGCCAGGCGGTGCGTCAGCCGCTCGCCGGGCCGGCCGCCCAGTGACAATGCAATCCGCTCCAGCGCGCCGCGCAGCAGCGGAGTTCGCCGGGTGTGGGCGGCGGTCAGACCCGGGACCTGCTCGGCGAATGTGGTGCGGGCGCAGTCGGGGTTGCGGCAGTACAACCTGCGCACCTGCAAGCCGATCAGCGTCTCGGACCCACCGACCGCGGCATCGGACAGACACCGCTGGTAGCGGCTGTGCACACGGTCCGACCACACGGTGCAGTTCGGACACAGCGCGCCTCGGGTCCTGATACTGGCGTAGATCCGCAACGTCGGCCCGTGGCGGTCGACCTGCTCGATGCTCAGGTCGGCCAGATGCGGCAACAATACCTTCGGATCAAGATCAGCACACCGGGATCATGATCGACCACTACCTTCGCGGCTCCACATTGCCAGGGCACCAACAACTTTGTGCCAGAGCCACTTTTTCATGGCCACGGACAATGTCCTCACGCTCACCCGACGACAGATACCGGCCCGAAACTATCGGAGCCAGACCAGGATTCACGCCGCCAGCATGACGGAACCACCGGAATCCGACCGGCGAGGACACCCCCGCCTCGGCTGCGGCGTCCTCTGTCATCGCACCACGAGCGAGCGCCGCCCAGAACCGGACACGATCCTCACGCCACGCCACGCCACCGTCGGCCGGCCCGGGGAAGCCATCTGGCCCCGATACTCACGAGCCCTCTTCTGCCTCTGCAGATTGGGGATCTTGCGTTCCCGCACCGGAAGTAGCCGAAACGAACCCTCTTTGGGACTGGCTCGTAGGTCATCCAGGAACTCCGGAACCCCGATTTGTTCCTCGACGTCGGTGACGGTCATGCCGTCAACGCCGGGAGCGCGGGCTCCATGGTTGCCCGCGACCCGGTCGAACGCCACGATCAGCGTTGCCGGGTCGTGTACCAGGTTGAACACGTCATCGAACCGGCGACCGGGATCGGCCGCCGCCCAACGGTGAAGCTTGGCCTGCATCTCCGATACCCGCCGGCGCGGCCCCGCAGGGTCTTCCGGCAAGGCGTCACCATTCGGTGACGCATCTTTCGGCATTACAGTCTCCGCCTTTCTCGAAAACCGCTGTCGCCCTTCGCCATGTGACCGGCTCTCCCGGCCTCGGACTGACTGGGCTCCGCCCCACCCGACCCGTTCGACGGTCGGTGCGTCTATCCCCGACCGGTGCAACAGGAGTGCACATCGCCCGAGGAACCTGACCGAGTGGTTCCCGTGTTCACTGTGATTCGCTCGACGAAGTAGGAGCCCAGCTGTGTCCCTGCGGCATCGCCACGAGTACGCCGTAGACCTTCCTCGTGGCCTCCCGACCGGCTTCGGTAAACCGACCAAGGAGCTCCCCGACCACCCGAAAGCGGCGGGTACGCACCGCGTCCTGCCCGTATCCGCCAGGTTCGAGCAGGTGGCGCATGGAGGGACGTAACAACGCCGGTTCCTCGCGTACTCCTGTTCGTCCCGCTTGCCGGACCCGCACCATCTGGCAGTACTGGCCACGTCCCGGCGTTGTCGGGGCTGCTCCCACCCTCCCCGGCACCACCCGGATCAGGCTGCCCTCAGCTCCACCGACCTGCTACGACAGGACGGCGGCGAAGGTCTCTCACCTCCACTCGAATCACAGCGCCTCACGGCGCAAACCGTAAGTGCGCCAGAACCGTTATCTGGACAGACCCCATCCGGTTCCAGCCCGGCAACGGCCTGGGGCGGAAAAGGCCGGCACCGCGAGCGGTTAGCTGACGCTTCAGGTGAGGACCGGCGCGAGGCCGCCCGTTCCCGGCTGGCCCACCTGGGGCACCGCCGGTGGCGGGGGTACTGGAGCAGAGAGATCGACCACACTCTGGCGGATGTGGTTGTGGTCGACAAATCAGCGGCTGCCGGTCGACCGCCCGTATGTGGGGCCGCAGCGATTAGGCGACGATGACGCCCACGGCAAGTGACAGTTCACGGGAGTCGCCGAGGTGTCGGCGGTAACCCGGCCGATGGAGTGGCACCGTCGGTGACCGGAGGCGCCGCAATGTTGATGGGGCCGGGTAGGCCGAGTTGGTTGGCGACTTGGTTCAGTGATAGACGGCGGATTCGGTCGTAGAGATCGTAAGGGTCGTGGAGAGCCCGGTTGAGGACGCCTTCCATCCACGCGGCGTCGATAGCCGTGCGCGTCCGACTGGTGTCTTTGTGCCCGTCGCTGGTGAGATTGGACTGGAAGATTCCCGCTGCGGACTTGGGGAGAAAGTCCTCGTAGACGATCGGCGTGGCGATCACCCAGCCGTGGTCTATCAGATCGGCCAGAACGCGGCTCGGAGCGTGACCGTTGGATCGTCTGTGCGGGTTGGCATTATAGGTGAAGTAGGCCAAATCGTGTAGCACTAGATCGTGTTCGGTAGCGGGCGCCCTTTGGCTCCATAGGTCTGCCCCGATGTCGTTGCGTTGTGCTGCGTCAGGTGGTGTTGTGACCGCAGCGTCTGCAAGAGCCTGGTCCACTTCGGCGGTGAGCTGGTCGTAGAGGTGGCGCCCGCGGCGGGTAACGGCGATGCCGCGTGCTTCGACCTCGCCGAACCGTACCCGCAGCGTGCCTGTGGTGATGGTGCCATCGGGTTCGCGGAGCGCCCGCGGCTCTGCTAATGCGCGGAACGAGGTTTGGCGCAGCAGCAGCTCAGGTCCGTGCCAGCGCGGCGGGCCCTGGATTGCGTCGATCATCTCGACGCCGCGCGCCTGCATGCGGTTGTAGAGGTCGTCGATATCGAGAACTCGGGGGGTGAGATGGTTGATGTGGGTGCTGGCGACCCCGCCGATGTCGGCTGCCACTGAGGACACCTGTTCGAGTTCGGTATACCAGGCTCGATCGACCGGTTCAGCCGATAGTGCGAATGCCTCAGTGGCCAGCTCCAGGAACCGCTCGGCGTCAGTGCTGTCGAGACTGCGGTAATGCTCGCAACGGTCGGCGAGAGTGAGTAGTTCGTCGGGGAACAGGATGCGCCGTGCCAGGAACGCCTCCAGCCGCTGTTGCAGATCGGCGTTGAAGAAGCGGCGGTCCGAGGGGACCAGCAGCGAGGTGAACACCCGAAATGGGTTGCGCGCCAGTTCGTCGGAGTCGATCGGCCGGAACGCGGTCGACACCACTGGGACCGAGCTGGCGGCAGCCTCGCGCAGGTCGTAGAACCCGACCGGATACATTCCCATCGCCGCGAAGATTGCCGCGACCTGTCTCATCTCCTGTGGCGTGCCCACGCGGATCGCGCCGTGGCGTTCGGCGGTTACCCGGGCAATGGTGCCCAGCCGCTCGGCACCGGCACCAGAGGCCGCCAGCACGGAGTTGTTCACATCATGCGAGACCTCGACCAGTGTCGTGTAGGCGGGCACTTCCCGCCCGTAAAGGTGTGACAAGCGGCGGGCGAACTCGGCACGCAACTCCCATTGCGGGATGATGGGCATGACGGTCTACTCCATGATCGAATGACGGCTTCGGACGCGGTCGCGGCGGAGCGCATACCGTGGTGCCGGTCCGATAGCCCCGATCGCGGCGCGGTAGCGCTCTCACTGAGGTCCGCGTATCGAATCGTCCCGCCACAAACCGGATAGAACAAGCGATAGTTCATAGCAATCATCGTTTAGTATCTCTATATGAACCTAAGCCTGGGGCATCTGGCTACACTGCGGGAGCTGTCACAGTCGGGAACGATGACGGCGGCTGCTCAGAAGCTGGGCTACACTCCCGGAGCTGTCTCCCAGCAGATCGCCGCGTTGGAGAAAACAGTTGACGCACAACTGATCACACGAACGGGTCGGCGAGTGGTATTGACCGACGCAGGTGTGGTGCTCGCCGAGCACGCCGGTCGGCTTCTAAGCGCCGAGCAGCAGGCACTCGACGCGGTGCAGTCGGTGCAGTCGGAGGTGGCCGGGCCGCTGTTGCTCGGCACCTTCGGCAGCACCGCCGCCGCGTTGTTACCGCCGGTGGTGGCCGCGTCGCGCGAGCGTTATCCCGAACTCGCGCTGAGCAGCCAGGAACTCGACGTCGACGAGGTCGTCGCCGCGGTGCGCCGCCGCGAGGTCGACCTCGCGATAGGACTCGACTATCCGAACACACCGATGCCACGCGATCCCGATGTCGACGTGATCACCGTGCGCACCGAACGGTTGGGACTCGCAGTGGCCGCCCGGTCTTGCGGCATACCTTCCGACACGTGCGTGGATCTCCGCGAGGCCGCGGGCTGGGAGTGGATCATGCCGCCGGATACAACGCCGTTCGGCCGCTCTTTGCGTACGGCATGTCGGCAAGAAGGGTTCGAACCCGTGGTGCGGCACGAGGTCGCCGACGCCGCAGTCGCCCTCACCTTGGCCAGCCGGGGACTGGGCGCTGCCTTTGTCACCGACATGATGGCTGCTTTGAACCCTTCGGTGCCAATCGTGCGCCTCGGGCTCCATCAGACGATCACCCGCCACATCGTGCTGATCCGTCGCACCGGCTCCGACCTCCGCCCCGCAGTCCGCGCCGTCACGGCTATCACCCGCGCCATTGTCGACTCGAATAGCGCCACCTCGCAGCCGATCTGACCTGCCCGACCCCCGAAGCAGGGGATAGCCGAACGAAACTGCACTCTCCTGTCCTGGGCTAGCTACTTGCCCTTGAAATAGTCGGTTCGAGGGGTTGGGGGAGCAGGGCGGATCGCTGGTTGGTTTGTGGGTCCTGTGGTTTCGGGCCTGCGGCGGTCGCGGGGTCCGTTCACTGGGTGATCACGGTCATCCGCTGGAGGTTGTAGGCGAAGATGCCCAGTGCCGCTGCGTTGCAGCTCGATGTGACGCACGCCGAGTTCTGCCAGGGCTTTGTCGTTGGCGGCGGTGCCGAAGCCGTGGTCGGCGATCACGGTGGCCGGGACGCGGCCGGTCGCTGTGATGATCTGCTCGATGGCGGGAGCTGTCGTGCGTCGTTCGGGTTGCCGTTGTGGACCTGGTGGAACGGGATGAGACCGCGGTTGTCTTCGGCGATCAGTGTGGTGTAACCGAATTGGGTCGGGTGCTGGGGTTTGCCCTTGCGGATCGGGCGCGTGTCCGGGTCGGCCAGCGACACCATCGGGTCGGGGATGACGCGGTTGCCCGCCAGCTGCTGCGCGGTCTGGGCGAGCAGCCGCTGGGTGCCGGTCACGGTGTCCTCCAGTTCGGTGAGCAGCCGCTGCAGTCGGCGGGACGGGCGATGGGCCAGGATCGGGTGGGCATTGCGTGTCACCGCGGCCACCTCGGTGACCGTGGCAGTCGCGATGTCGGCGATTTCACCAGTGAGCCTGTCGATCTCGCCCAGTGCCTGGCCTGTGCGGCGGCGCAGCGTGCGGCTGATCTGCCTGATCCGCCGCCCCGTCGAGCGGCTGCGGTCGCGGAACACTGTCCGCGACGCGGCGCCGGCCGCCTTGATCCGCCGCACCAGCCCGTCCAGCTTGCCGACACCGTGGTCGAACAGGTCAGCGTCGGTGGGGTGGTCGATGTCGGCTTCCACCACCGTGGTGTCGATGCGCAGCTTGCGGGCCCGCAAGACCTTGTCTTCGGTCAGTTTGCCCACCAACGCGGTATTGAAGTGCTCGAACACCTCCGGCCCGGCCCGCCCGGATCAGCTTGATCAGCGTGGTCGGATGCGGCACACGGGAATCGGGCGGGATCCGGCACAACCGCCGCCAGGTGATCGAATCAGCCACCCCACGGCACAGCGTCTCGTATCCGAACTGGTAGCGGTGCCCGAGATACAGCAGTCGCAACAGCGTATCGACCGGCACCGACGCCCCGCCCCAGCCGAGCGTCGAACATCCCACGCCACGGCGCGATGAACCGTTCGTCGTCGAGATAGGCGTCGATACGGGCCAGCTCATCGGGAAGCCGGACCATCTCCGGCGCCAGCACCGCATCCCACAACGAGATCTGCTGATCGGCGACCCGCAACATCGACCGGCCCTACCTCCACGAGAACGACACCGATGCCATTCTCGCAGCGAAACACCAACTGCCGCAGACAATTACAGCAATCAGGCACCAGCTACTCGCCATACCTTTTCAAGGGCAAGTAGCTAGTCCTACGTCCTATCGGGCGGTAAGCGCCGGTCACGATGGTCGATGGCTGTGTTGTCCTCGAGTGCGGCGGCGAGGAGTTGCGCTAGGTGCGTGCCCTGGCGTCCGGTTAGGTCGGTCAGTTGGGTGCGGCATGAGTATCCGTCGGCGAGGATTACCGTCTGCGGAGCGGCAGACGCCACTGCAGGTAGCAGTTGTTGCTGGGCCACGGCGGCCGACACCTCGTAGTGCCCCTTCTCGACACCGAAGTTCCCCGCCAGCCCGCAGCATCCGCCCAGGCGCTGCACCTGGGCCCCGGCCTGGGTGAGTAGCGTCGCGTCGGTGTGCCATCCCATCACCGCGTGGTGGTGACAGTGTGGTTGCGCTACAACAGATGTGCCGGTCAGTGGGGGTGGTTCCCAGCTACGCGTGACCAGCAGTTCGGCCAGTGTGTGTGTGGCCTGCGCGACTTTTCCCGCTGCCCGGGTGCCAAGCAGGTCGGTGGCGTCCGAACGCAATACGCCAGTGCAGGACGGTTCCAGCCCGACGATGGGGATGCCTGCTTCGGCGGCGGCTGCCAGGGTGCCGACGGTTCGTCCGAGGATCCGTCGAGCCGCCGTGAGCTGTCCGGTGGTGATCCAGGTCAGGGCACAGCAGTGCTGCTTGCTGGTGAGTTGTGGGCGGTAGCCAGCGGCTTCGAGTACCCGGACTGCAGCTTGTCCGATTTCAGGGGTGAAATAGTTGGTGAACGAGTCGATGAACACCAGCACTGGATCACCGGAGGCGGCGCGGTCGCCGGCGGTGCGGGCGAACCATGACCGGAATGTCTTAGGCGCGAACGGCGGCATCGTGCGGCGGGGGTCGACGCCCGCGGCCGACAACGCGACCCGGCTTACCCCTGGCAGGTGTGTCGCCGCGTTGGCAAGGCGAGGGGCATGGCTGGCCAGGCGCGCCCACCGCGGCAACCACCCCAGGGCGTAGTGGGAGCGGGGGCGTAGTCGGCCGCGGTAGCTCTGGTGCAGTACTTCGGATTTGTAGGTGGCCATGTCGACGCCGGTGGGGCAGTCGGAGGCGCAGCCCTTGCAGGACAGGCACAGATCCAGCGCCTGGTGTACCTCCGGCGACCGCCAGCCTTTGTTAACGGCTGTGCCGTTGATCATTTCCTGCAGTACCCGGGCCCGGCCTCGTGTGGAATCTTTCTCTTCCCGTGTGGCCTGATACGACGGGCACATCACCCCACCGTTGGCGGCGTTGTCTGCACGGCACTTGCCCACTCCGGTGCAGCGATGCACCGCCTGTGTGAGGTCCCCCCCGTCCTGAGCGTAGGCGAACGCCAGGCCGTCATGGATACTGCGGGCCGCGGGGATCCGCAGATCGGCGTCGACAGGTCGTGGATCGACCAGGATTCCAGGGTTGAGGATGTTGTCGGGGTCGAAGACATGCTTGACGGCTCCGAACAGCCGTATCGCCTCGGGCGAATACATCAAAGGCAGCAGCTCGCTGCGGGCGCGTCCGTCCCCGTGCTCGCCCGACAGCGAGCCACCATAGTCGGCGACGAGCGTGGCAGCAGCAACCAGGAACTCACGAAAGGCGGCGCTGCCGCCGGGTCTGTCGAGCGGGACGTCGAGGCGGATGTGCAGGCAGCCCTCACCGAAATGGCCGTACGGTAGCCCGGTCACACCGAAGTCCGTCATCAGTGCTTCGAAGTCACGCAGGTAACTGCCCATCCTTTCTGGTGGGACGGCGGCGTCTTCCCATCCAGCATGCGCGGGTAGCCCGGCCGGGCTGCGTCCCGCCAGTCCTGCGCCATCGGCGCGGATACGCCACAGCTGAGCCGCTCGCCCTGCGTCGGTGACCACGAGACTGTCAATCGACCCGCACGAGACACCCACTCGGCGCGCCTGCGCCATCACCTCATCCAGGTCCTCGCCTGCGACTTCGACGAACAACCACGCCGCCCCATCCGGCAGCGGCGGAACTGCAGCCGGTCCACGTCGCTCGCGGACCACATCAACGATGCGGGAATCGATGCCTTCGCACGCGGATGGCCCGAACTTCAACACCCCCGGTGTCGCGTCGCCAGCCGCGGCGATATCGGAATATCCCAGCACCACCAGCACCCGGTAGGCGGGTTCGGACACCAGCCGCACCGTCGCCTGTGTGGTCACTGCAAGCGTGCCCTCGCTCCCGACGAGCATGCGCGTGACATCGAACCCGTTCTCCGGCAACAAATGTTCCAACGCATACCCCGACACCTGACGGCCGAACCGCCCCAGCTCGGTACGAATGGTTGCCAAACCACCCCGTGTGACATCACGCAACGCCGACCACGTTGCCGATCCCGTACAGTCCTCGGACGGCGCCAGGCGTAGCAGTTCGCCACCGCCGGTCACGACTTCCAGACCGGCTACATTGTCGGAAGTACGGCCGTAACCCAGGCTGCGGGAGCCGCATGCATTGTTGCCGATCATTCCGCCAATTGTGCAGCGGGTGAACGTCGATGGGTCCGGCCCGAACCGTAGCCCGTACGCCTCCGCGGCTTGCTGCAACGCGATCTGAACGGTGCCGGGTTCCACCACCGCTGTCTGCGCTTCCGGGCTGATCGTCACCACCCGATTCATATGCCGGCTGAAGTCGAGCACCACACCCGTCCCGATGGCGTTGCCCGCCACCGACGTGCCAGCACCTCGTGACGTCACCGGCACGCCCTCACGACGGCACACCTCTAGCACCGCTGAGACCTCTTCGGCGTGATGCGGCCGCACCACCACCAACGGCCGCACCCGATACAACGATGCATCCGACGAATACGCCGCCCGCTGGGTGTCATCAGCGAGCACCTCCCTCACACCAGAACGGCTCAACTCATTGGCTAGGAACTCAACCCCGATCATTCGTAGCATGCTACAGCTCGTAGCATGCTACGAATGATCGGTTGTTGCTAGAGTGGGGTCGTGGCAGCTGGTGTGCTCGAACTCGCCCCGTTGCCGTCCTCTACTGGGCGGCGCATGGAACAAGTCATAACCGTCATCCGTGCGGCCATTGACAGCGGCCGCATGCAACCCGGCGTGAGGTACTCGGTGTACCAACTCGCAGAGGTCCTCGGCGTCTCACGTACCCCCGTCCGCGAGGCCTTGCTCCGACTCGAAGGAGCCGGACTCATCGCTTTCGAAGCTCGCCAGGGCTTCCGCATCGTTCTCCCGCAACCCCAGGAGATCGCTGAGATCTTCGCCGTGCGGCTCGCCCTAGAACTGCCCGCCGTCCGCAAGGCGGCCACACTGGCCGGTCCGGAACTCGCCCGCACTCTCAACGGACAGCGGCACCTGATGCACATTGCCGCAGCCGCAGCCGATGAGGCCGTCTTTGCCCACCACGATCTCGGGCTCCACGATCTGATCCTCCAAGCCGCTGGCAACAACCGTTCTCGACTCATCGTCAAATCACTGCGCGAAACGACACGGTTGCTCGGTGTCTCCACAGCGGATACAAGTCGCACCCTGCATGACATCGACCGCGAGCACGACCCGATCATCTCCGCGATCCTCGGTCGTGATCCCGCCCGTGCCGAGGCCGCCATGCACGCTCACCTGGTCAACACCGGTAAACTCCTTGTCCGGCAGTCGATCCATCGTGGGCACCACGGACTGTCCGACGAAGAGGTATGGGCAGCTATCGTGAATTGAGCGGCGTCCGGGAACTGCAGCGCAGGGGCGCTGTGATTTTCGTGTCGGTTGGCGCAACGCAGCCGTTTCACGCCGCGGGCCCGCGGTGCCTGATGTCGGCCTGCTCCGGTGCTTCCATGGCGCCAGTGCCCGGCTGGGACTGTTCGCTAAGAGTTTGTCAGCTGATACATGGTCGAAACGTCGGCCCCGCGAAGCCGATTGGGAGAGAATCTAGTTGGTCTAAACCACTCCCTGGGGGAATGAAGGTGTAGTCGAGCCGTCGTCCGGCGGAAAGGAAATAGAAATCGTCGCCGAAGAATCGGGTCGCCCTTGCGCTGCGGGATCGAGACCGGGGTGACCTCGTCGGTGAACAGGCCGTTGTTCCAGGCGGCCGCGGCCTTCCGGTGCGAGGCGGCGGCGAAGGCGTCCTGCTCCTCGCGGCTGATGGCGTCGGCGTCGTTGCGCTGCTCGGTGAGCGCGCCCATGGCCTGATCGGTGAAGATGTCGTGCAGGCCGTCGTAGGCCATGCTGTCGCGCAGGGTGACCTCGCCGTACTTGTAGCCCTCGCGGCTGCGCTCCAGCAGGTGCGGGGCGTTGGTCATGGACTCCTGGCCGCCGGCCACCACGATCTCGTACTCGCCGGCCCGAATCAGCTGGTCCGCCAGCGCAATTGCATTGATACCGGACAGGCACACCTTGTTGACGGTGAGCGCCGGGACATCCATCGGAATACCGGCGGCGACCGCGGCCTGCCGGGCCGGGATCTGGCCCGCGCCCGCGGTGAGCACCTGGCCCATGATCACGTAGTCGACCTGGCCGGGCGCCACCCCGCCCCTCTCCAGCGCCGCGGTGATGGCGAACCCGCCCAGACCGCCAGGCGTCTCGATCTCCTCGATCGACAGCACATCCGCGACAGGACCCGACTTGCGATGGACCGCCGCCGTCAAAGGACCACTCTCAGTCGTTTCCACGAGCGATCGATATGAGAGCGCATGGCCGCCTCAGCTAGGATAGGGTCGCGTCGTTGGATCGCCTCGAGAATGAGCTGGTGCTCTACGATCGCGGCATCGGCCACCTCCGCGTCGCGTCGCACGCGAAACAGATGGAGATGAATGTGCAGGCGCGATAGATTGTCCTGCAGGATCCGGTTGCGGCTCGCTTCGCTCACTAAGGCGTGAAACCGGGCGTCGATGACGGCGAATTTGCCGTATCTCCGGTTTTCGGCGCCCGCTTCCATCTCGTGCAGCAGCGATGCCAGTTGGCCGATGTCGGCGCGATCCGCATGTTCGGCCGCCCATCGAGCAGCCGCTGGCTCGAGAATGGCACGCACGGCGAACAGTTGCTCGAACGCGGTGGCATCGAGTCGCTGGGCTGCGCAGTACCCGCGTAAGTGTTGCCTGTCGACCAGGCCCTCGGCCTCCAAGCGCGTGAGCGCCTCTCGAATCGGCGTCTGCGAGACCTCGTATCGGCGCGCCAGATCGTCGACCGTGATCCGGTCGCCGGGCTCGATCTCCAGTGAGGTCAACGAATCGAGTAAGCGTTGATAAACGTCGGACGATAGAGGAAAGGGAGCCCCGACCTCGTGCGCTACAGCATTCTGTTTCATTCGGTATGCCTTGAGATCACCAGTCGACTGCGATGTACTTGGCTTCCATGAACTCGAGGATTCCGTCGTGCCCACCCTCACGGCCCAGGCCGCTCTGTTTGACCCCGCCGAACGGCGCTGCGGCGTCGGACACGAGCCCACGATTGATCGCCACCATCCCGGACTCAAGGCGCCCGGCCACCCGCAAACCCCGACGCAGATCGGAGGTGTAGATGTAGGCCGACAGGCCGTACTCCGTAGCGTTGGCGGCAGCGATCGCCGCGTCTTCGTCGTCGAAGGCGGAAATGCTCGCCACCGGTCCGAAGATCTCCTCGCTCACGATCGCGGCCGCAGCGGGGACATTGGTAAGGACGGTAGGCGGATAGAACGATCCCGCACCCGACAGTAGGTCACCGCCCGTGACAACCTCCGCGCCCCGTGACACGGCGTCAGTAACCAAGGCGTGGACCTTCTGCACGGCGGTGTCGTTGATAAGCGGACCGCACTGGGTGGACTCGTCGAGGCTGGGCCCGAGCTGAATGGCTGCCATCCTCTTGCCGAGCCGCTCGCCGAGTTCCGCAGCTACCGAACGATGGGCGTAGATCCGGTTGGCAGCAGTGCACGCTTGCCCGCCGTTCCGCATCTTAGCGATCATCAGCCCCTCTATAGCCTCATCCAGGTCGGCGTCGTCGAACACGAGAAAGGGCGCGTTGCCACCGAGTTCCATCGCGCATTTGAGCACCTGATCAGCCGCCTCGTGCAGCAAGTGCCTGCCCACCTCGGTCGAACCGGTGAATGACAGGGCACGCACACGTGCGTCGTGCAGCATCGCGGAGACCACCTCGCGGGTACGACGGGTTGTCACCACGTTAATCAATCCTGCGGGGACACCAGCCTCCGCGCACAGCTTGGCGATGAGGTAGGCGGTCAGTGGGGTCTCGGTGGCGGGCTTGAGCACGGTCGCGCAGCCGGCGGCCAGCGCGGGAGCGATTTTCCGTGTCGCCATCGCCGCCGGGAAGTTCCAGGGCGTGATCAGGACGACAACCCCCACTGGTTCATACTGGACCAGGATCTTGTTAGTGCCGGCGGGCGCGGTCGAGACGTGTCCAACCGTGCGCACCGTCTCCTCCGAGTACCAACGGAAGAACTCCGCGGCGTAGGCGACCTCGGCGCGCGCGTCCGCGAGTGTCTTGCCGTTTTCGAGAGCGATGAGACGGGCGATTTGTTCGGATCGCTCCATCATCAGATCGAAGCACCGGCGCAGAATCTCAGCACGCTGTCGCGGGGCGGTCTCCCGCCACGACTGCATCGCTGCATGTGCGGCTGTCACCGCGGCCAGAGCGTCGGTCTCCGATGCGTCATCCACTCGTCCGCACTCGTCGCCGGTGGACGGTGCAAACACTGGAATTGGGTCACCCCCGGAGCCGGGTGGTGTGGGCAACCCGTTGATCCAGAGCTGATACTCCGTATTCAAGTCAAGACTGGTCGTCATCTCGGTCCTCCAGGTCGGTCAGGGCAGGTAGTCGTCGAGAATGGACATATCTCCCGCATGAGCGGCCGCCGCGATGGCCGTAAGCGACTCCACGGTCAACTCACGCGGGTTGTTCTCAACCAGACGTCGTGCGGTCGCTGCTCGCGCCGCGATCCAGGTGTGCATCCCTGGGCTCACGCCGAGTTCGGCGAGCGTGGGCGGAATGCCGATCTGCGCCAGGAGCGCCCGCACGGCATCGATGGCCTGATATGACAGGCTCTCCACATCGTCACTGTCATGGGCGCCCAGGGCCAGTGCGATCTCGGCAAACTCGGGCACGCGTGCTGGCCGGTTGAAAGCCATCACATAGGGCAGCAGGGCGCCGATCCCGGCCCCGTGCGGCGTATGGGTCAGCGCGCCCACCGGGTACTGCAAGGCATGAGCCGCGGCGGTGCCTCCCGTGCCCAGCGCCAAGCCGCCGGCCAGCGCGGCGAACATCATGTCGTCCCTGGCGGTGCGCAGTCTGGTGGCATCACGGTCACCGACAACGGCGTCCCGCAGACTGCGCCCCACCGCACGAACGCCCGCCAGCGCGTACAGATCCACCAAGGTGCTCTTGCCGATGAAGACGCGTTCTGTAGGCAGCATCGCGGTGGGCTCCCGGCCAACTGCTGTGAACGACTCGATACAGTGCGACAGCGCGTCGGTGCCCGAGACTGCAGTCAGCGATGGCGGTGCGGAATCGGTGAGCTCGGGATCGCACAGAGCAACGGTCGGGATGAGATACGGACTGGAAATGCCGACCTTCATTTCCCGGTTCGAATCACTGACGACGGCGATGGGTGTCGCTTCGGATCCGGTTCCGGCGGTGGTGGGCAGGGCGATGACTGGGACCGTCGGACCGGGAACGGCGAATTCGCCGTAGTAGTCCTCTGGGATACCGCCGTGGGTAAGTAGTACCGCGAGGACCTTGGCGAAGTCCATCACGCTTCCGCCGCCGACAGCGATGATCACATCCGGCTCGTGTTCGATCCACTTAGCGGCGGCGACGGCGTCGTCCACAGGCAGCTCGGGCTGGACCGAGCTGATCACACGCACCGTTACATCACTCTGCTCGAGCAGAGCCTTCAGCTCGGTGAAATCTGCCTCAACAGCCATTCGCTCGTCGGTGACAAGCACAGCTCGAGACGTGCCGAGCGGCAGATGAGTGGGCAGCGACCGGCGAACACCACGACCGATCAGCACGGAGGGAGGCTGCCGTAGCAAGCCCATTGGTGTGTTCACTTCAGAGATCCTTTGGTGGACGGTACGGATGCCAACGCTTGAAGCTCTGCCCACAGCGCCTCCGGTAGGGACAGGCCAGCGGTGAGCGCCGCTTTCCTGCGCGCAGCCCCACGATCGCCGGGCACGCTGACCGGCGTGTGGGGATCAGTAGGTGGAGAGTTCCGCACCTCGTCGAGATATGCGGCGACCGCGCGCTGGGCACCTGGCGGCACTTCGGCGACGATGAAAATATCACCTTTGGTGCTGAAGTGGTCGTCATCGAGGGTTCCGCGAACATCGCGGCCCAGCGCCGTCTGGGCCAGTGCCGCGACCAGCACCTCAAGGGCGATGCCCAGCCCGTACCCCTTCGCCCCACCGAAAGGCGCAATGGCCCCCACCTTGGCCCGCTCCGCGTCGACGGTCGGACACCCTGCGGCGTCGACCGCCCAGCCCGCCTCCAGCGGTCGGCCCGCCGCCGCGTAGGCGTGGATCTTGCCCATGGACACGGTCCCGGTCGCCATATCGAACACAAGCGGATCGCCATCGGACGGCACACCGATGGCCAGCGGATTCGTCCCGAGCATCGCGCGCCAGCCACCCCAGGGATGCACGAGCGCCTCGCTCGTCGTCGACGCGATCAGAATCTGTCCGTCGGATGCGACCTTCTCCGCGTAGTAGGCCAGCATGCCAATGTGGTTATTGTTTTTGATTGCTGCAGCCGCTACCCCGGTCGACCTGGCCCGCTCGGTGATCGCTGCGAGCGCGTTATGTGCAATCACCGCTCCGAAGCCGTGTTCGCCATCCACCTCCAGCAAAGCGCTACGTGTCCAGCTCGAGCGGCCCTCGGTACCAGGATCGAGGACCCCGGACGCGATCCGGCGCACAAGCCGCGGCAACCGCAGCAACCCGTGAGACGGATGGCCACGCAAATCGGCGTCGATCAGCAGGTCGGCCTGCAGCTCCGCGCTCCGCAGCGATGCACCATGATCCTGTAGGATTCTAGTCGCCAACGCAAAAGCTTCATCGAAAGATATCCCCGAACTAGCCGACTTCATGGCATGATCGTATCGGATTTTCGGGATGTGCACGAGATGATCGGTGATAGTTCGCACTCTGCGGCCTCATGAGTCGCTCAGGACCAGTCGGCGCAGGGACAGCTCATCGACGACACCGGACAAGTGACTCACGTTGAGTTCACCCATGTCGGGCTCATGGCGATCGAGCGCGCCCGCGATTTGCAAGTGACCGACCCGACCGGGCGGCAGGTCGAGACGCAGGGTCGTGGTTAGGCCCTCCGCGATCTGGCAGTGTCGAGCTGGACCTTGAGATTGGCGGCTCCCACCTGTGCTTGGACCGTGGCGTGGGCCTCGGCCTGCCCGCTGAGGAAGCAGCCGGGCATGTCGCGGCCGTTGATCGGCTGGATCAGGATATCGACGTCCAGTGCAGCGGCCCGCTCCACAGCCCAAGCGAGATTGGCGAGGTGAAGTGTCGCGATGCTTGGCCAACTCCACGGGCGCTACGTCCGGCTGCACCAACCCGGCCATCACGTGCACCCTCGGGCCGCCCAGCACCGTGGCATACTCCAGCGCCTGGTCGATCCCGCGGGATGGAGATCCTCACGGCCAATCCCTCACCGAGAACCGAAGATTGGCCAACTTCTACCGCGGACAGGGCTTCACGTTGATGATGCGCGGCGCACCGCTGAACTTCGCATTGGCTGGGCGGATTCTCGGGCGGGCCGGTACCACTGTCCGCGCGGACGTCGATGCGGCTGGTCGGCGCGGTGCCGGTGGTTGCGGGTTAGCGGGGTTAGCGGAGGTCGTCGGTGCCGCGCGGGCTGGAGACCGTGGTGGTGGCGCGATTGCTGGCCGCGTGTGACCGGACGACGGTGGTAGGTCGACGCGACTATGCGATCCTGATCGTGCTGGCGCGGTTGGGGTTGTGTGGCGCCGAGGTCGCGGATCTGCAGCTGGGCGATATTCGACGAACCGGGTGTGTTTGGAAGTCGAGCATTCCCACCCGCGGATCGGTCCGGCGTAGGCGTCGATCACGAACGCGGTATACACAAATACCCCGGCCACCAACCGGACATAGACATCCCACGCGAGCCGAGCCGCTCGGGCAACGGCCGCTGGGTGTGTTCTGGTAGGCGTCCCGGAACGCGATGGCCGCGCCCGAACCGGTCAGCGCCCCTGGGCACGTGCACCGCTTTGAGCGCGAGATGGCGGTGCAGAAACGCCAGCTCGAACACAGCTGCCCTGACGTGGGCGAGCTCGAAGTCGAGCACCATCAGTCCATCCGTGCCGACCAGCACGTTCTTCGGTGAGAAGTCGCCGTGCACCAGGCAGTCGCGCCGCGCGTCCAGTTCGCCGGCCAGGTCGGTGACCCGCGCGCCGCGACCGCACGGTGCGCGGCGGCGACCGCGTGGTGGAACGGCGCGAGGCGAAGCTGTCGCAGCGCCTCGTAGTCCGCGAACCGCGCTGCGGCCGCGCGGTCGCCCAGGTCTGGTCGTGCCAGGTGCTGAGAACCCGGCCGAGCGTAGCCGCGGTGCCCGCGTGGTCGACAGCCGGATCTTCGACAGCGCCGAGCAGCACGTCCTTCCACGATCGCCAATGCGCGGGCGCCCCCGACATGACCACGGTCTGGTGCTCCGGGTGGGCCTCGTAGAGCCGCGGCGTGTAGTCGGGGGTGATGCCGTGCAGCAGCTCCAGCGCAGCCGCCTCGGTCATCGCTCGCTCCGGCTTGGCCCGCCAGGCACCGCGGACTAGCAGGCGATCCAGCGCCCGCTTTACCACGATCCGCACCGGCGGCACCTCGACCAGCACGGTCTCGGCCGAAACTCCGCCAGACAGCCGGGTCACCCGCGCCGTCGGACCGTCCAAATCTCCTGACGCCGCCGACAAGTCAGCTGCGGGCATGGCGCACCCACCTCCTGCGTGTATGGAAACCGCGCGCCCCATGCGGGGGGCGAACGGATCCGACAGCATCGGGCGGTTGCTACCAGGTTCCACAAACTCGCAGTCCGTTACCAGGCTTCGATCCACGTCGCGGTCATCAACCAATGGCTTCGGCATTCGTGAGGACGGGCCACAGGCTCGCCCTCATAACTTCGAGACAGAACCTAGGCGTGTCGACCAGGCCCCCGTCGACCCCGACCGACGTCGATACGCTGCCGCGTTTTCAGTGTAGAAACTTCTCGAAAGCGCAGGTCGACAAGGTCATCGTGAAAGTGCAGCTGGCCGAAGGACTTCGGACGGTCCCGAATATCACCAGCAGGTCGGGCAGGATGTTCGGCGGTGTATGTACAAAGGTCACCGACTGCCCCTCTAAACCGTACCGGCGAAAGATCTGGTCAAACGGCACGGCAGACGCCCAGCTGCCGTCAAGGTGGACTGGGAGCAGAACCCCAGCTGAAGCGACTTTTGACCCAGGCCGAGGCGGGAGAAGGACGCGCCGAGACCGTCCGGGTCGGCGCCACAACGCCGCCGCCGCTGCCACGGCCGACGAGTTCACCTCGCATCGGAGCATCCCGCTGACCCCGCCAACTTGCACGGTTTTCCTCAACCGCGCCACAGAAATAGGTATGCCTCGGGCAATTCGACCCTCGCGGTAACACTCAGCGCGAGACAGGCTGTAGGCGACACAGCAGGCGGCACAGGGCAGGGTTGCATGTATCTACAGGAACCACAGAATTCGCGACACGTCAGCAACATCATCGAGCGGCAAGGCCGGACTACCCTGATGATTCAGGGTTGCACGACCTGCGCGACGCTACTCGTGCCGGTGACCACTCTGTTCACAAACAATGCCAGCCCGCGACCGCCGACAGAATCGGCGCCTTCGTCCGGCAGGAGGGAAGCCTCGTGGACTCTCCGACACGCGCACGGCCAGGCCTCCCGACTCGTCGACCTCTCAGGCTCTCGGACGGCACAAAAATTGAAAATTTGGTGTGCTGCAACGAAGTTGATTCTGCCGCAGCTTGCCATAACGCTCCATCAACACCGGCATCCTGCCGTGAACTGTGACACCGCAACGGCGACAGATGAGGTAACAAAGAAGTGCCCCAACCGCTTTCATCTCGACACGATCGATCATTCACAGGCGCGCCCACCGTCGTGACGACAGTGACGATACGTCGGCGGCGCAAATCGGCACACCGGCCGAGCCCTTGGGAGTGACCATCGCTATGCGACGGCTGGACGTCGTCGTGCCGTTCCGGGCATGGCGAGAAGTTGAATTGGAGTTAGTGAACGTGCGTATCGAAGTCGATGAGGACAAGTGCGTGGGTGCTGGTCAGTGTGTGCTGGCCGCGGTGGAGGTGTTCGATCAGCGCGAGGAAGACGGTGTCGTCGTGCTGCTCGATGACGCTCCGCGTGCTGAGTTGTATCAGGCGGTACGGGAGGCTGCGATGTTGTGCCCTGCTGCCGCGATTCGAGTCGTCGAGTGAGCGGCTGGCTCGACCGGGTGGTGGTCGTGGGAGCATCGGTGGCCGGTGTGGCGGTGGTGGAAACGCTGCGCCGCCTCGGGTTCGATGGTTTGATCAGCCTCGTCAGCGACGAAACGCCTTCGCCCTACGACCGGCCGCCGCTGTCGCCGCGGCCCTCGACCGCCTGCGGGTGGACACGCGATTGGGCACCCGCGTAGTCACGCTGGATCTGGATGAACGCACCGTCGAGCTGCACGATGGTGAACACCTGCTCTACGACGGGCTCATTATTGCGACAGGTGTTGCGCCGCGCTGCCCGTCAGACGGACACGACTTGGCCGGAGTGCACGTGCTGCGCACCGTCGAGGACGCTCTCGCCTTGTGCTGACCTGCACGCAGGGCAGCGGCTTAGTCGTGATCAGTGCCGGCTTTCTCGGCTGCGAGGTCGTGGCTGGCCGCCGCCCGGAAGCTCGGCGTATCTGTGAGCATCGTCGATCCGCTGCCTATTGATGGCCCCCGGCCGTAGGCCGCCGTTACGAGAGTTGAGGGCTCGGTTGGATGGCGCGCCAGAGCATCTCATACTCGGCAGGGCTGAGGCAGCCGACATAGCTGTGCCGATGCTGCATGTTGTAGAAGTTGTCGATGTAGTCGGCGCGAGTGGGAGGCACCCGGTGAGCGGTTTCCACCGCTCCGGCAATCTTCGCCCCGAGGCGCAGCGCCTGATCCAATGGCAGCGGGCCGCGGCTGCGGATCCGGACCTCAAGCGAATCTCGCGGATGATATGGCATCACGATGTAGGGAAACCCGCTACCGGTGGTCCCGACCTGCAGAATGTGGACGATATTCGGGTGCTCGGTCAGCTGGCCCATTGCTTGCTGCTCCCGGAAAAAGCGCGCCTGGCTCTCCTCGTCGAGTGTGACGGTCGGTACTTCAACCGCCACCACGCGATCCAGCCCCTTCTGGGTGCAGCGGTAGACTACTCCGAATCCGCCGCGGCCGATTTCCACGGCATCCTTGAAAGCGGCATTTCCCAGCTCTGCGGCTGGGGCGGATGCCGCTGAGTGTCGAGTGGATCACCCATCGGAACGGTCCACTCACTCCGTCGGCTCGTATCTCTTCGCGCACTGGACCCGACGGCACGGCCAGCACACTCAATCCGGAATTCACCCCCCGGGTGACTGGGCCCGGGCTGGTCTTGGCGATGAACCTGGTGGTCCAGTATCGGAGGGTTTCACGCGTGGCACATCGGTAGTCCTGAGAAGGCGAATCAACACCGCAGCGGCAAGTCGGCGTTGCGATGTTCCTCGGCCCAGGGTATGGGCAGGGCGCGAGGTCACCGAGACAGACGGTGTGCCTTAGAACTCCTAACAGAATGGGGCTGGTGGGGGGAATGATGCGGGATCGGTTGGTGTTCCTTCTGTGTCGCCTGTGACTGGAGGTATACGACGGCACAACGAAGGCCCTGGGAGATCGACGACCGGTTGTGGAAGCGCATCGAGCCCCTGCTGCCGGTGATTCCCCGCAAAACACACCATCCCGGCCGCAAACGGCTCGATGACCGAAAAGTCTTGTGCGGCATCTTGTTCGTGCTCTACACCGGCATACCCTGGGAGTTCCTGCCCCAGGAACTGGGTTACGGCTCGGGCATGACCTGCTGGCGGCGGCTGCGGGACTGGCACCAGGCCGGGGTCTGGCAGCGGTTGCACGAAACACTGCTGGCCGAACTGAACGCCGCCGAGGCGCTGGACTGGTCGAGGGCGGTGATCGACGGCTCCCACGTGCGGGCGCTCGAAGGCGGCCCAAAACAGGGCCGAGCCCGGTCGACCGTGCCCGGACCGGCTCGAAACACCATCTGATCACCGACACGCATCCCATCCCACTGGCGGTCACGTTGACCGGCGGCAACCGCAACGACGTCACCCAGCTCATGCCCTTGATCGAGGCAATCCCTGCGGTGCGGGGACGGCGCGGGCGTCCCCGCCGGCGCCCGGACGCTGTCTACGCCGACCG
>NZ_JBSGCB010000079.1:0-30973 GCF_053601595.1 Nocardia sp. NPDC004711
TGCGTTGCTGCCCGCACCGAGCCGGATCACTGGCCAAGGCCATCCACGTTCTGCAGGACCGCGAAATTCACGCCGCACGAGGATGAAAAAGGCTCATTGAAGTCATCAAGCTCCTGAAGGACGGCCGCGATAGGTGCCCGCTGCTCTTTCCTACGTTCGATCTCCTTGTCGTACGAGTACCGACGTTCTTGGGTGACAGTGGTGACCAGCAGCGCGAAGATCGTCACGGCGAAACCCAAGAACGTCACGCCGACCGGGTGCGCATTCGCGAACTGATAGAGCGAGTGAAGCCACTGCATTTGTTGTCTCCCGTGCGTGCGGCCAGTTTGGCGCTGGGAGACAATAGCGGACTGCGGTGCCCATCCGGTGAACTCGCCGCGGAGATACGCCGACCACAGACCGGCGGACAATAAGCCCGCATCTCATGTACCTGAGGCACGAAACCGCTGCTGACGACCCGACTGATCTTGTTACGGACACCCCTCGTGCTGCGCTGAGCGCGTAGCACGTGAACTTTCCGCGCAGCGAACACCACATCATGAAGGCCGCCACGGAATCCGTGCGCGGCCTTCGACATTTCCCAGACCTGGAGCGCGTCAACCGAACTTCCCGGCAGCACGCGGGTGGTGTTGCCGCGCGCTGCATTTCACGTCCCAAACCCCGTCGTGTGCCTGCCGTGCTGTCACAGCGCCTCTGATCAAGAGGATCGGCCGGCGGAGGTTCGGGACATCAAATCCCGACGACCGTAGAAGCCGGTCGGCTACCAAGTGCCCGGATAGCGCTGCGGGGCGCGAGGCCTGGACCGAGACAAGGGCCGCCCGGCGATCCGGCCCTGAACACCACTGAAGCCGCCCCTGTCGGAGCGGCTTCAGACCAGGACCGCGCTCCGGGACCCGGAGCGAGTGTGACGTCTGACCTACCCGGCTGCTTGGACCCGGATCAGCCAGCACCGAAAGCGTAACGCGCATCACCAACAGGAACCGCTATGCCAGCCACGACGCGCCGCAACTGGACGAAGCTGAGGAAGGCGCTATGCCAGGCATGATGCGCAGCCGCAAATCAGGCCGGTCATGCCAGTGCCATACGGAATGGACGGGTAGCCGTGCAGCGGAGAAGCGGGACTGGCGGCGTATCGAGCAGGAGCAGCAGCCCCGCGAGATGGTCGGCATCGACTGTCCGCTGCGCATAGCCGAAGGAGGAGCGGGCGCATGAAGCGCATGCACTACATCATCACTGTGCAATGGTTGGGGCTGAACGGCATGAACGTTGCACCCAACTCGGGTGTCGTGCCCGTCAACGGACGCACGCGAGAACAGCTGTACGGCCACATCTTCGGGCAGGTGACCACCTAGAACGGGGCGCCGCCGGCGCGCACGAGCGTGCTGCTATTCAACCTGGAGCCAGACCAGATTGAAGCTGTTGCCGCATAACCGGCGAGGAGTTCTTCGACCTGGGAGGATCAGCAGCATGAGCGGCGAGACCAAGGAATTCCATATCGGAGACATCCTGAGCGTCATCTCGGGGCATCTTGTTTCACCGCGCCATGTCGACGGCCTATGTGACTTACTCGGCTGGATGACTGGCGACAACCCCATGACCCACCAGCTCCCGCGCTTCGCTGACGAATGCGAGGCGTCTCTGCGTGAGCAGTTCCCGGATCTCGCAGCGTTGGAGGTTCCCCAGGGCCTCAACTCGGAGGAGAAGGTTCTGTTCTGGCTCGGCGCACAAGAGCCTTCGTATGGGGTGCGGCGCGCGGTCAAGCGACTCTCGCCGCTAGATCACACCACAGTCGACCCGATCGATGAAATCAAGATGATGCGTCCGGATGTGAGGATCGTCGGACCGTGACCATCGAGAAGTTCATCGAGGCCCGGCTAGCCGAGCGAGCAGCGGCGGCGAACAAGGCACTCGACCTCGCAACGTTCTTCCCACCAGACGAGTTCGACCTCGACTACCAGTGGGTCCGATTCACCCGGCGGCGCGTCCGATCCGTCCGGCGGCCCGGCGAAGATCTGGCGCTCTCGTCCAGCTTCGCACCCGGAGCGCCGAGCCCGCGCGAAGTGCTGCGCGAGTGCGCGGCGTTGCGAGTGGTGCTGGAGTTCGGTGCCGCATTGATCAGCGCGAGTCAGCAGGTTGAGTTCGAGAACGATGTTCTGTTGCCTGTCGCCTCGATCTGGGCCGAGCACCCGGACTATCGGACGGAGTGGACGCCGCCACGGAATCCGTGAGCGGCCTTCCTCATTCCCCAAACCTGCAGCGCGTCAATCGAACTTCTGCTGCGCTCTGCAACCCAACGTCCTGATCAGGCAGCCGACTCGCCCTCCCCGCCGAGTCCGCGCCAATCGGGACCGCCCCGAACTGCGAGCCGAGCGCACCCCCTTTCCGCGCGCGCCCGGTTCGGGGCATCAAACGTCCCACACCGAAGCGTGGGACCGTCCCGAACTGTGAGCGCCGCCGGTCTTCGCTGCCGCACAGCCCTTTTCGGGACACCTTGCGGTAGTCAGGAATTTTTTGTGCGGGGCCGGAGCTCCGGCGCCGAGGGGGTGGGGAATGGACCACGATCTCGCCTCTGGCGGCGCTGCACTGTTCGAATCGCTCAGCGAGACAGGCGATTCGGCCGAGTTGTCTGCGCTCATCCTCGAGGCGGCCCGGATCAAGGACCGGCTCGACGGCCTGGTCCGCGGCGAAGAGGAGTTGTGGGCCCGCCTGGTGACCGCGCGGGGAGGCGACGACGCCGTCCTCGAGGTCAAGATCGACTCGGCGCTGACCGAGGCTCGCCAGCAGGCGACCGTGTTCCGGCAGATGCTCACCGACATCGGCCGCCAGCGCAGCCAAGGTAACGGGGGAGCGCCGATGGGTATGACTCTCTCGACGATCTCTAGCGAGGACACTACCTGCAGTTCGTCGCAGCCTAGAGCAACTCACCAACGAACGCGAGTGCCCCGGCCCTACCTCGGCCGGGGCGCTCTACTGGCTTCAGGTCAGGGGATGTTCACAATGAACCGGTGTGCCGTGACCTCATCGTCCGGGGCGTATGAACGTGGCTCGACCTCGTGGTGCTCGAACTCGACCAGGATCCGCCGCTCGCCTCCATATGCCGGATCACGGGCGACAGTGACGTTCTTGACCTTCACAGCGCGAGTGAACGTCCTACCCTTGTCGGTGATCGTATCGACCTCCAGCAGCGGCGCCGGATCAGTCTCACGTTCGGTCAATCGGTTGATCGGACCGCGCCAGATGCGAATCTCGTTGGGACTGAAGCTCGGAAATACCATCTATGTCTCACTCCTCCCGGTCTAGTCCGGGCTTGCATCGGCTAGCTCGACCCAGCGCTACCCGTCGACGGGCGCGACCCCGGCTTCGGCCGGTCGTAGTGCACGTAATAGCTCTCGCCCCCAATGTGGTTGCAGCGTGCGTTGTACCCCATCTCCCGGTACATCTTCACGGTCTCCTCACATGCCTTGCGGCCGTAGATCGTTCCGGTTTCGCCTGCGTTCGCCGGGCCCGCCCCGAGGCCCACAGCCGCCACAGCGATTCCGCCTGACACCACAGCTCGCGCAATATGCTTCATACCCAGTGTCTTTCGTGTCGCACGATTCGGAATGACCCCCCGTCGCGGCACTGACACGCCGCGATACTTCCAGCTGGGAGCGTCGCACCGATCCTTCCCGGTTCAGCGATCCATGTCAGCAACCCGTCAGGGAATGGGCACGAATCGTCACCGACGTTGGTCACTGGTCGAACGCGAAAAGGCCCACGTCGGCCGGGGCGCGTTTTCATTGTTTCTGGGCCAGCCCGTCTACTTGAACTCAGGGCAGTACGCCGCGATTGCAGCCCCGGTAATGTATCCGGCCTCGGACAGCGTGTAGGGACTGTTCGCGGCAATGGCCGCACCTGCGGCAAGTTCGCTCGCGCCCTCCCGCATAGCATCACAGACCGTGTGCGCCAACTTGATAGCCGCCGCCTTCGTGCTGTAGTGAATTTTCTCCGAATCCAGGGCGAGGATGTACGCGGCGTCGGCTATCTCCTCGTCGGTGAGTGTGAGTGCCTTCTTGGCAGTGGTCTGCGCTGGTGGTGGTGTGTATGCCGATGTGTAGACCGGCGTGACGGAATGCGTCGGCGTGCTGGTGGTGGTCGACTTGTGCGAGCTGCTGCTGGCACTGTTCCCGATGAGAGCGAAGCAGCCGCCGCAGAACAGAATCGGGATACCGATGACTGCGAAGATGATCCACAGCACCGGGTTGTGTTTCTTCGGAGCGGGCGGCGGGGTGTACATGGGCTGGCTGTATGGCGGTTGACCATAGGGCGGTTGGCCAGCATACGGCTGGTTATGGGGCGGCTCTTGCGGTCCGGTCATGACTTCCTCACTGAAACGTGTTGCTGTTAGCGCGGATTCACGCTCAGTGGACCCGGGTCTCGCAATGCCATACGAGCAACTCGTGAGCGTGGCCGTGACGCTACAGCTACCGCCCCCGAGCGTCCATGACCCCGCTTCAGGTGGGCACGAATCGTCAGATGTACCCGTGTCGCTCCAAGAACTGGCGCGCGGCCAGCACTCTCGGGCAGGGCGGTGTGCACGTGGCGTGAATTTTCATGATCCCCTCGGCGCGCTTGCGGTCCAGCTCATCGATACACCAACGGTCGCACCAGTCGTCAACCCACTGGTTGGCCATGACAGCGTGGATGTTCGGCATGTCCTCACCTCCGTGGAAGGTAAACGGCGCCAATCGTGATCGCAATGAGCGCGGCGATGAGCAGGCCGATCGGCATCGTCAGCATCGAAACCCCCTTTGCGCGAGATCATCTGGCGGTGGAGGCGGCAGCCCGGCGGCGGGGTGGTTAAAGGGCCGGGCACCCGCCGCCGGGGCCGCACCTGTGACGGTAGGCACAGTCAAGGGCGTGAACTTTCAAAAAACTTTCAAACCACGTTCCCGTCGAACATTATCCGGCAGTAGCGTGAGGCGCATGCAGGAACAGGACTTGGCCGGGGCGCAAGTCGCGCGGATCCGCAAGCAACGTGGCATGACTCAGGTGGCGCTGGCGAAGAAGGCGAACGTGAGCGTCAGCATGATCTCGAAGCTCGAGAAGGGGCATGCCTCGGCGTCCTCGCAGATGCTCGGCACTCTCGCCGAAGCGCTCGGCGTGGACACCACCGCATTGAGCGGCCCGCAGGACGAGCCCGGGCAGCTGAACGAGCTGGTGCCCAGCATCCGCCGCGCCCTCGCATCCGTCGATCTATTCACCACCGACGAGCCGCCGGCACCCCTGAAGTCCTTGCGCGCCCAGGTGGCCGACCTCAATCGCTGGCGACGGGATACCAAGTACCGCAAGATCGGCCGCGCCCTGCCCGAGCTTGTGGAGCAGCTGCTACTGGCCGGACGCGAGTATGGCGAGCCCGCCTATGCGCTCTTGGCCGACGCCTACCGTGCCTCGAATACCTTGGCGCACAAGCTCGGTTACGCGGATCTCAGCCTTACCGCCATGGACCGGATGGAGTGGGCGGCCGGGCGCAGTGGTGACCCGCTGTTACTTGCGACCACGCAGTACTTGCGCGCTGCCGCGCTGGCCCGCATCGGCGCTGGGAAACAAGCCATGCTGTTGCTGGACCGAACGATGACCGAAATAGAGCCGCTCATCGCGAGCGACCAGGACGCCGCAGCGGTGTGGACGGCGCTACACATGCGGGCCGGAACGATCTCGGCGACACTGGCCGACGGCGCGGGATCGCGTGAGCACCTCGACGAAGCGGCCCGTGTCGCTGCCGGGGTCGGTAACCGCGTCGTCTACGAGACCACCGTGGGCCCTGCCAATGTCCAGCTTCACCAGATCGCCGCCGCGGTCGATCTTGGACAGGGGGGCAAGGCGATTCAAGTCGCACGCGCAACGGTCCTGCCCGACAAGATGGCGACCGAGCGGCACACGCACTTCCACCTCGACGTGGCCCGCGCGCACCTGCTCAACCGCCGCCCCGACGACGCCATCGAGGAACTCCACAAGGCCCACGCGCTGGCGCCCGAGCACTTCCGCGCCAGTATGACCGTGAAGACCGCAATCCATACCGCCGGCGCTCAGCAGCGGCGCGCCACACACGGACTGCGTGCGCTGGCGAACCTCGCGGGAATCGAGGACTGATGACGCTCCCGACCGAGCCGGGCATCTACCGCGACGCCCGGGGCGATCTGTGGGTACTGCACATGACCGGACGCTGGCAGCACGTCGAGCGCCGTCTGAGCGACGGACGATTCTGGCCCGTCCGAGACTACGAGCCCGTCAGCGCCGAAACGCTCGAGTCTCTCTCGCATGAGCCCGGCGTCGATGTCATCCCACTTACCTGGGTCGACATCATTCCGGACGCCATGGACTCGGATCAGTAGCGGGCGCCCGCATCGTCGCCCCTCGTCGAAATGGGCGCGCCGCGCTGGCCTGAGGATTCCAGCGCGACGCGCGTCCCAGTGTCCCCCTGTTCAGCCCATATGTCCTCAAGTCCGGCGCCGTCCGTCTCGCGCACGGCGTCGGCGAGGCCGCGTAGCTGCGCTACTTCAGGCCGTGACATATCTCACTTCACGACCGTCAGCCGTCGACCATCCGCGGCGAGACCGTCGAGCCACTCCATTGTCTTGACCCAGTTGAGGCCGACGTGCCGTCGGAGTGTGTCGACGGTCCCCGTGTGACCATGCCGGACGAGGAGCCGAGCGCCTGGAGGGCTCGTCCCCGCTGCTGCCATTTCTCCTCGGCTGGACCGGGATAGTCGGTCTGGTTGTGTGCCTCGATCACCGACCATCTCGACAGGAACGGGATCTCGCGAGGGTTGGCGTTCAGCCAGAGCAGCAGCGCGACAGCCTGGCTGTGGTCGGTGTAGCCCCGGACGTACTCCAGATGCGCCGACGCGATGGCCGGATACTGTCCGGCCAGGGTGGCGACGTGGCCGCGCATCGTTTCGGCGGTCGGGCCGTCGCCCCATTGGATATGCCATCCGCCGTACGAGTCCCGACGGGCCCCGTGGTACTCGATGCGGACCTCGACACCAGTCCGCTCGGTGAGGGCGTAGGACAGCTTCCATGATTGCCTCGATCGGTTGCCGCTCATCGCCGACCTCCGTGGAAGCTGTCGAGCGAAACCGGGCCATAGGCTACATGTTTGGATACAGTGCTCGGCCACAAGTAAGGCCCTGACCCTGTTGCTGTACTGGTCAGGCCTAATTCCCTTGTGCCCTCGGCAGGATTCGAACGTGCGGCCTTCTGCTCCGACGGCGGGAGATCACTCGGGCCAGACTGCGCCACCGTTACCGCGACGACCTGGCGGGGCCTCGACGAGCGCGGCCGCGCTCGCTTGGAAGCCAGCTGCGACCGCGAGATGCCGCTGTTTCCCCGCACGAACATCAACTACGACCTGACACTGTTCGTCTCCTCGAGCACGTTTCGCGAGCCGTTCAACCGATGGCTCGAAGGCCTCGGGCTCAGCTCGGTCACCTCGCACCAGACCCGGGCGACGCTGACCACCTCGCTGCTGAACAACGGCGCACCACCGGCACTGGTCCGCCAACTTCTCGGACACGCTTTCGGTGTCGACCGATGTGGCGGCGGGATCGGCAACCGGATCCGGATCGCGGTGTGACGCGACAACCGGGCCGGTAGTGCCGCGAGCAGTCGAATGCCGGCGCGGCCGGCCAACTCCCGCACCACCGGCCAGACCGGGACGCTCAGGCGCGCGGTTCGACGCTGGTAGCATTCCAACACGCCGGACATTGTTCGCGGAAAGTGTTGCGACAGTCCAGTTTTGGGCATTCAAGTCGGCACACCCGCACCACCCGGCCACGCGGTATGAGCACCAGGACGAGATCATCCGCGCCTACGATCTGACGTCGTTCGCGGAGGTGGAGGGCGAGCGCAAGATGGTGCAGGCGCGGCGGATATCCCGGGCAGGACGCGCAGCATCTAGTCTAGGATCTTCACCGGGGACTGATCGCCTGGGCCGCCCAGCAGCTGCTCACCGGCCCGCAGCAGACCTCCGCAGTCGCCGGTCCGTCGAAGCCTTCGGCCTGCACACTCTACTCCGCGGCTGCGCTCAAATCGGCCTCGTCCCGCTCTGATCGGCCACACCTTCAGGAAACGACTCATCTCGATGGACAGCAACGAACAGGCCCTGATCGACTTCGCCCTCACCTGGCAGCCGTTCGGCGGCCCGCCCGCCGAAGAAATATTCACCACCTTCGGCATCAGCAAGCCGGAGTTCTGCTACCGCGTCCACCGGATCCTGGTAGCTCGCGGCACGACAGGCGACGAACCGTTCCGCCGTCATGCACGCGCTGTACTGCGCGCCTACATGGCCGTCCCGCACACATGCCCCCGCACTGCAGGAGATGACACCCGACACCGCAATCGTGGCAGCGCCAGCAGGGATGGCGATGGGGAACTCACCCGAAATTCGCCCACCGATCAGCAGGAGTAGGAGTGCCCGGCGACGGGCGGCCCGGTCACTCTCACCTCCCGCTGGCGTCTGAACGCATGAGGTGACTTGACTCTGCCCGAACCAGGCTGTAGAACGATGTTCCATAGACATGGCACACCGTTCTACAGGAAGCCCGATGACACTCTTCGTGTCGACCTCAAGGTTGAATTCACCCGGCAACACACCATCGAGGTCGATGTCGGCCCGACGCACGACGCCGCAGAGCCTGCACGCGGAGCAACCGGGGGGCTCAGCGATGGCCGCCGATGTCCGTGCGGACACCCTCGCTGGTGGCGGCGCGACGGTTTCAGCCGCCAAGGCGATACCAGTTCGGCGTCGCGATCGGGAGAGCGCCTAGGCATACGTACCAGATAGCGGTTACCGGGTCGGCAAATCGTGCCGATGCGGCAATTTCGCATTTTCGCCGTAATTGAATCCAGCGACGTAATCGTGTACGACACATGAACTTTCGTGCACCCGAATGCGGACCACGCCCGGCAGTGCGAAACTGCCTATCGCAGGCCAATGGGCCCGGTTCTTGATCGGATGCAAATCGGCGCAAAGACGAGCCCGACAATCGGGCCTTGTGTTCTTCGGAGGCACTATGCGGTCGGATAGTGGAAAAATCTTGATTATCGGCGGAGGGATCGGCGGAACCAGTGCCGCGATCGCGCTCCGCAACAGTGGCTTCGACGCCACGGTTTATGAAGCCAGAAGTCCTCGCGGCACGCAATACGGTGGCTGTTACGTGCTCTGGTACGCGGGCGTCATGTCCCTGGCCCGACTCGGACTGCTCGATAAAGCAATCGCAGTCGGTCATCGGGTCGATCGATTCGAGATGTGCAGTGAACTCGACAACACACATTACAGCGTGGACATGGCGTCGCGTATTGCCGCCAAGGATGTGACGCCGTTGGCGATCCGGCGGGCGGATCTGCTGAACCTGCTGTATGCGGAACTCGGCACCGATGTGCTGCATTTGAATTCGACAATGGCGGCGATGTCGCAGGACAGCTCCGGGGTCACCGCGTCTTTCACCGACGGGCGCACGGCCCGCGGTAGCGTCCTCGTCGGGGCGGACGGGCTCCAATCGCGGGTGCGCGCGCATCTGCACGGATTGACTCCGCCGCGCCATCCCGGGTACGCCCATTGGTCCGGGATCAGTGAGACCGACGGCGGCGCACCGGTCGGTGTGTTCCGCATTCTGCACGGGCGGGCGGCACGTTTCGCCTTCTTCCATCTGGGGGATGGCCGGGTGTGCTGGTGGGCGGTCCGCAACGGACCCGCAGGGCCCGACAGCGACCATCTCGGTGACTACACAGAACTGACCAGGTTCTTCCGAGGCTGGAGCCCGATCGTGACGGGGCTGTTGGCGGCGACGAAACCCTCGTCGATTCATCGACGCGACACCTTCGACCGTTCACCGCTGATGCGTTGGGGCACGGGACGGGTCACCCTGCTCGGCGACGCTGCCCACGCCATGACCTTCGACCTCGGCCAAGGCGCGGGCACATCGCTGACCGACGGTGTCGTCTTTGCCGATCAGTGGGCGCGCCGCGGCGCTCCGATCGCGGCGCTGCGCAGCTATGAACGCGCCCGCCGGAAGGTGACGCTGCCGCTGGTGCTCGCGTCGCGTCAGATCGGTGCCGCCACCGCATGGGGCGGTCCGCTCGGCCCGAAGGCCAACGGGCTGATTCTGCGCACCCTCGGAGCGAAGGTCACACCGCCGCTGTTGGCGCTCGACGCACGCAGCCACGCCACCCTGCATTCTCCCGCGATCGCAGAAAAGGAGACCCTCAATGTCGGCTGAACAGAACAAGGCCCTCATCGAGCAATACATCAAACGGGTCTGGAACGAAGGGGATTGGAGCTTCGCCGAGGAGATCGTCGACCCCGATGTGGTGTTCCACGACCAGATCCGGGAGGGGAAATTCCCGCCCGGCCGCGAAGGCATGCGTGCGGCGATGGAGGTGGTCAGGACCGGCATGCCCGACTTCACGCTGGACGTGCACGAGATGATCGCCGACCGCGACCTGGTGGTGATCCGCTGGAGTTCCACCGCCACCCATGCCGGAGTGTTCAACGGATTTCCCGCGACCGGCCGGGTGGCCACACTTTACGCCATCAGCATGGTGCGGATCAGCGACGGTCGAATCGTCGAAGGGTGGCAGGAAGCCGACCAGCTGGGCATGGGGCGGCAGATGGGTATGGTCCCCGATGCCGAGCTGCCCAGGCCGATCGCGAGCGTGCTGTCCTTCGTCATCCGCGTGCGCGACCGCAGGCGCGCACGCCGGGCAGCGCGAATCAAACCCGCCGCATAACCACGCGACAACTACCTCACCCCGCGAAACAACTCACGTCCCCCAAGCCGCGCCCACACAGCTGTCAGGCAGCTGATCCCGGCGCAGTTCCGACAGAAGCCCGATTTCTCTAGTCATCGTCGAGTTCGCCACTGCGGCGACGCACCAGCAATGAGCCAAGCATCAGACAGGAGGTGTGCGACGTGGCACACGAAGTGGTCCATCGCATCAATGAGGTTGGGGCAGAACTGGCTGCGCTCGCCGAGGAAAACGAGAAACTCGGCCAGCTCAGTGCCAAGAGCGTCGACCTGCTTCGCTCGGTCGGGGTGATGCGACTGATGGCGCCGACCCCGTTCGGTGGCTACGCCGCCCATCCGCGGGACTTCGCCGAAGCAGTCATGGCGCTCGCGCGCCACGACGGGGCGGCTGGGTGGGTGGCCGGCGTCGTCGGCATCCATCCGTGGGAGTTGGTGCAAATGGATCAACGTCTGGCACAAGAGATTTGGGCAGACAACCCCGACACGTGGGTCGGCTCACCGGTCATGCCCTGTGGCATTGCCGATCCCACCGACGGCGGCTATATGCTCAGTGGGCAGTGGCCCTTCTCCTCGGGAACCGACCACTGCGAGTGGGTCCTGCTGGCCGCCATTCTCGGCGATGGGACCGGAATGCCCGCGTTGCCGTTCACCATGCTGCACGTGGTGGTTCCCCGATCGGACTACACGATCATCGGCGACTCGTGGGATGTGATCGGCTTATCGGGCACCGGCAGCAAGGACATCGTCGTCACCAACGCGTTCCTCCCCTCGTATCGGACGATCCGACAGGACACGATCCAGTCAGGGGCCGCTGCCGAAGCCCGCGGGCTGGCCGAGCCGCTGTACAGGCTGCCCTACTCGTCGATGTTTCCGGTCGGGATCACCGCAGCGGTGATCGGGATGTGCGAGGGCGCGCTGGCCGCGCACCTGGACCTGCAACGCCACCGGGTCACCTCGACGGCGGTCCAGGTGCGAGATGATCCCTACGTGCTCTACGCTGCCGGGGAGGCGGCCGCCGAGATCTCTGCCTCGCGAGTGCAACTCATCGACGGCATCAGCGCGATGTATGACCTGGTCGCGGCTGGCACGCCGGTGACGATCGAAGACCGCTCGATGGTCCGCCGCAATCAGATCCGCTGTGCCTGGCGGGCGGTCTCGGCCCTGGATGAGATCTTCGCGCGGTCCGGCGGAAACGCGATTCGGCGCAACAACCCGCTACAGCGATTCTGGCGCGACGCGCACGTGGGACTTCAACACATGATCCACGTTCCCGGCGAGGCCTTCCACGCCAATGCCCTGGCCCAGATGGGGCTAGATGTGCCTTCACCCTTGCAGAAGCTGATCTGAGCGGATCGGCGGCGGTGTGGGTGCGCTGCCGGAAGTCCTCTATCGACTCAAAGCACGCGCCCGCTCGGATCTACCTGATCGTTGCCACGTCATGGGGAGAAATGGCTTTCGCCACGGATTCGTCCGATACGTTGGTAATTGATACATCTGATTCTTCGACGCTGCAGCGGATTACCGAGCGGTCGCGCGATCCGCGGTGACGGAAACCGCCGCTGAGCATCGCGGAGATCCGAGGCTCTTCTGGTTTCCGAGCGCACGGCTGGATTTATATTTTCCTTTCGGACGACGATATCCGGAATGGCTGACAACTGTTTCCGGAATATTAATCTGCTTGCCGATGAGACGGGGCAGTAGGAGCTCACTATTTCGATACTGTGACGATTGAAAGCAGAGTCTCATCGAGTAGTAGATTTGGAGCGGTGCTTTGTTGGTTGACCGACTGGTAGTGATAGGTGCTGGGCCGAAGGGGATTGCCGTCGCGGCGAAGGCTTATGCGCTGCGGCAGGCCGGAATGGATGCCCCGGATGTGACGATTGTCGAGGCAGGTGAGGTCGCGAACAACTGGCGACGCGACGGTGGATGGACCGACGGCTGTCAGTCGCTCGGAACGAGCCCGCTCAAGGATCTCGGGTTCCCGTATGGTACTGATGAGTTTCCGCCCGATCATCCGGTCACCGCCGAGATGTTCAAGCTCAGTTGGGGATCGTATCTCGCCCAGACAGGTCAGTATTCGAAATGGATCGACCGCGGGGCGCCGGCGCCTATCCATCAGGAATGGGCTGCGTACATGCAGTGGGCGGTAGGCCGGATCGAGACCGATGTCGTACACGGTGAGGCGATTTCGATCGACCGCTCCGGTGGTACCCGGGAATTCGAGGTCTACCTCGCCAACTCCGGAGCGGTTCGCGGCGAGGCGATCATGTTCACAGGTTTCGGGCGCAACCGCACGCCGCTGTCGCCGGCGTGCCTTCCTGTTCACGACTTCTGGACGACGAAGTCGAAAGATGAACGGTTCTTCGGAAAGCGGATCATCATCGTCGGGTCGGGCGAGACCTCCGCCTCGATTACCAAATGTCTGGTGGAGAAGTCTCGCCCTGCCGATATTGTCGTGATCTCGCCGACCGAGACGATCTACTCCCGCGGTGAATCCTATCTCGAGAATCAGCTCTACAGCGAGCCGCAGGGGTGGGGAGAGTTCAGTGTAGATCAGCGGCGGGAGTTCATCAGGCGGACCGACCGTGCGGTGTTTTCGCAGAATGTACAGAACATGATCTCGTCGCATGGGATCCATCGACATGTGCACGGCCGAGTCCACTCCGTGGATGACACTCTGACTGGCGTCGTGGCCGAGATTCACGCGGCGGACGCCGCAGTGGGTTACCTCGAAGCCGACTATGTGATCGATGCGCGCGGCGGAGATCCGCTGTGGTTCGCTCCAGTCCTGACCGCTTCGCTGGCAGCTGATTTGGCAGCCTGCGTAGGCGGGGCATTCACCGCCTCTGCAGTAGAGGACTCGATCGGCTACGACCTGGCGATAACCGGATTCCCTTCGAAAGTGTTCGTGCCGAACCTGTCCGCGCTTCGCCAGGGTCCCGGCTTCCCCAACCTGAGCTCGCTGGGACGGTTGGCCGATCGCGTCATGGTTGGGATCGGCGCGACACCCAACCAATCCGACGCTCTCGTTCGAGTGGGTGCGTTGTGATCGATCCGGTCCCGCTCGCATCGTTCGCCGTTGCCTCGTTGATCGTCATCCTGGTTCCTGGTTCGGATGTCTTTCTACTGCTGCGAGTTTCGGTGTCCGAGGGAGTCGTTGCAGGCTTGAAGGCACTCGGCGGAATCCATCTGGGGAACGTGATCCAGGCGACGATGATGATCTCCGGTATCGGTCTGGTCATCTCCAGAATCCCTGGCGCGCTGACCGCGCTGAAGTACCTCGGCGCGGCCTATCTGCTCTATCTCGCGGTATCGAGCCTCCGAGCGGTGCTCCGTCCGTCGAATGTCATGGCGACAACTGAGGGTGAAACGAACACGCGGGTCGACCAGCGACCGTCGCCGTTCCTTCAGGGGCTGCTGGCCAATATCACGAATCCCAAAGTGCTGATCTTCTTCGTGGCGTTCTTCCCCCAGTTCCTCGGGCATGCAAGCAATACGGCAATCCAGTTGTTGGTGTTGTCAACTATCTTCATCGCGCTCGCGGTGGTCTGGGAGGGGATGATCGTGGTCGGTGCCGGACGACTCGGGCGCATGACGAATTCGGTCCGCTTCACCAAAGTCATGGACGTGGCCTGTACGACGGCATTCACCGGGCTGGCCGTCGCGCTCTTGGCCGGGGCGGCCTGAGCGATCGTTCACCCGACGTGTGACCCGGTTGGTATCCAGGGCCGCACGTCGGTCGCGTCGTGGCGACGCCGGGATTGTGATGAACTCGACCGATTCTTGCTGGTATCCCGATCATGGGTGATAGTCGGGGATGAGTAAAGGCCGTATCGCCACGGTGACCTACGCCCCGTGCTGTTGGGTTTGGCCGCCGAACAGATCGCGCAAGAGGCTGCCGATCCGGTTTCGGTGAGGGCGCCGGCAGAGTGAGCAGGCGCTTCCCATGCCGTGCCCAGCCAGAATTTCGGCACCCGTCGTGGATTGCTGACTGCGCTGGCGATCGTGGGATTCGTCTTGCCAACGCCGCCGTTGTTCATTTAGAGCTCCTAACAGGTTCTCTGAGCTTGGATCGGGTTCCGTTGCAGTGCAGGATGTTTCGGTGTGGCAGCACCGTGGATCGTGGATGACGAGTTGTGGGCGGCAATTCGAACCGCTACTGCCGGTGAAACCGGCCCGAACACCGGGACCGCCGCAGATGGACCCCCGTCCGGTGCTGCAGGGGATCTTGTTCGTGCTGATCACCGGAATCGGGTGGGAAGACCTCCCCCAGGAACTGGGATTCGGGTTCCGCGATGACCTATTGGCGCAGGCTGCGCAACTGGCAGGCCGCCGGGGCATTCGAACAGATCTCAGGGGCGTGCTCGCCCGCTGCCACGCCGCCCGGTTGATCGACTTCGACCGGGTCATGGTCGACCGCTCGCACGTGCGGGCGAAGAATTAGGGGCGCCGCAACAGGTCCGAGCCCGGTCGACCGCGCCAAGACCGGTCCCGAGCACCACATCCTGACCCGCGGGAAACGGATCCCCCCTCGCGGCGGCGCCCTCGGCGCCAATGTCAACGACCACCCGCTGTTACCCACGCTGCTCGACCGGGTCACCCCTGCGCGGGCGTGCGGGCCGGCCCAGGCATCGGATCACCACCGGTGATCGCGGACAAGGGATACGACTACCCCAGCGTGTATTCCCCAACTGCGGCAACGACATATCACCGGCTACATCCCCCGCCGCGGCACCCGCGACAGGGTCACCACCGGCCGCTGGATCGTCGAACAATCCTTTGCCCTGCTCCACCAGTACCGGCGCCTGGCCATCCGATGGGAACGCCGCACCGAAATCCACCACGGATTCCTCGACCTCGCCGCAGCCCTGATCTGCTGGCGACGACTCAGCAACCAAACCCGATAGAGCTCTTAAGTCCAATTTGCTGATGGCGGTGTCCTCAGCAGTTGATGTCACGTGACGGCAGCTGGGCGCCTAGGGCCCCGCGCCGTTTGACCAGATCATTCGCCGGTACGGTTTGGGAGTCGGTGACCCTTGTGTTGGATGGCTGAATTGTGCGCGACCCATCACTGCAGTTCGCGGTCGAGTCAAGGGTTTGTGTGGACGATGAGGTCGATGGGGCTGCCTCGGCGGCGGATGGTGTTGTAGATGGGGCATGTGGCGGCGAATCGGGCGGCGAGTGTCTCGGCGGTGGCTTGGTCGGTGCGGTGGATGTCGATGCGTAGTGTGGTGTTGTCGTAGTGGGTGGGTCGTGGGTTGCGCGCTGGTGGGTGGCTTGGACGTGGATGGTAGCGATGGTGATGTTCTGTCCGCAGGGCCACTGCAGCGCGACCGACGACAAGCTCGACGACACGGTGAACCGGGTGGTGCCTTCGACGAGCGTGCCGATCGCTGAGCTGTCCAAGCCGATGATCAGGTCGCCTTCCATTGTCCGGCAACAGCACGGTCTGCGACTTCTGCCGGCCGGATACCGATCTGAGGTTTTCGGGGCGCGCGAACTTCTTGCTTGGTCTGCGGTTGCAGGCCCGGGGACTCGCATGGCGCGGCCGGTGCCCAAGCATGCGGTCCAGTCGTGGCGCAGCCCACCGCGGCCTTCGATATGCAGCGACTGATAGATCGCTTCGTGCGAGACTTACATGGCCTCATCCTCGGGAAAGTCCACTCGCAACCTGTTCGAGATCTGTTGTGGGCTCCAGGAATTCGCCCACCCTCGGTCCTTGCGGGGGCCGTGACGGCGTCCGATCCACCGCAGGTTCGGGCCCAGCACCAGTGTCCCCTCTGCGGTGGCGATCGTGGCGGAGAGCCTGTCCTGCACGTACTGACGTAGATCGTCATTCACCGCGAGCTTGGCCGGTTTGGGGCGGCGGCTGCGTCGATCAGCATGCCGTTGGACGGTCGTGGCCCGGTAGTGCAGATACCCACTTCGGGTCGCGGCGTTTCGACGAAATTCGTGGGAGATCGTCGACGGCGAACGGCCTATCCGACAGGCGATTTCATGCACGCCAAGATCGAGGGCACGCAGGATCGCGATCACTTCCCGCTCCGCGAATGAGAAGTAGCGTCCAGGTTGCGGTCCGGCCAGGTCGGGGCATCTCGCAGATCAGCGGGGACGACCTCGGCGAGACCGACGACGACGGTCAAGGTCATCAGGACCACGGCGACGATTGTGATGAGCGGGGCGAGCAGTTCGAGGGACCGGACGCCTGCGTGGGGGGAGGGAAAAACTGTGGCGTGGGCACGGATGGACAGCATTGCGGTGTAATGCATTGCGGACACGGCAACACCGATGATCAGACTTGCGCCGAAAGTTGCGAGATAGCCGCGTACCCGCAGGGCGAACCACAGCGCAGTGGTGGCCGCGATGACCGCGAGGGCGATCGACGCCGCAACGAGAGCAGCGTTGTAATCGATCTGTGCGCCGCTACGGATCGCTCGGAGTCCGACGTACTGCATAGTGGCCGTGCCCAACCCGGTGATGATCCCGCCGAGTGCGGGCAGCGCGAACTTCTGCCGCCGGCGCAGAACAATCCAGAGGCCGACCCAGACCGCCAGGACGGCGATCGCTGTACTGAGCAGAGTGGTCGGAACGTCGTAGCGAATGCTGGTGCCACGAATTCCGAATCCGAGCATCGCGATGAAGCTCATGGCCCACGTTCCGCAGCCACCCAATGCGATAGCAGCGGCGAAAAGCCAACGGCCGGATCTGTTGAATGAGAGGGCATGCTGGGTGCAGCGAAGCCCGAGCACCGATCCGGCGACTGAGATGATGTAGGGCGGGATGGGAGTGCTCCATCCGAATCTGAGTTGGTCGATGTGCAGCATCTCTACAATTCCGATAGGAGGATTCTCGGCCGCTACTGGTCGCGTGCCGGTGTGGGCAGGGTCAGCTCGAAGATTGCGCCGCCGTCGGCGCTGTGCACGTTCAATGTGCCGCCGTGGGCATGTGCGACCGGGCGTGCGATCGACACGCCGATGCCGGCCGAGCCTGCACCGCTGTGGAATTCCTCGAGGGGGGCGTCGATATCGGTGTCTTCGAGTCCGGGTCCTTCGTCAGCGATGGCCACCCGGCCGTCGCCGACCGTGACGTGGACCCATGCCGGTTCGTTCGGCAACTGGCCGTGGCGGACGGCGTTGTCGAGCAGATTTCGGATGGCATGGCGCAGCAGGGTGGGGTCGGCGTTGACCACGGTCGGTGTGGTGGTCGAGGTGACTGTTGCTGCGCCGGAATCAATTTCGTCGACGATCCGATCGAGTCGCAGAGGTTGGCCTTCTATCTCGCCGATGCCCGCAGTCGTGCGTGCTCGCGACGGTAGATCGTCCACGGCGTCGCCCATCTGGCGTGAAGATTGGACGGTGCGATCGAGCAGTTCCGTGCGCTGCCCGGGACGGGTCGACCTTGCGCGTTGCGCGGGCTCACGGAGAGATGCCTCCGCACGGTCATGAGGTGAACCGCCGTGAAAGGCTCGGTCTTCTCGTCGTCTGGAGTCTCGGTCGGTCGATCCGGTGCGCCTGGTGCCGGGATCGAGCGCAATCGAAACGGTGAGCAGGGCGCATGCGTCGATGAAACGACGCGTCTCGTGTGCGGACGCTTGCGTCAACTCTGGGACGAGACGGTAGAGGCGGTCGCAGCGTAGGCGGAGGTCGCGGCGGATGGCATGTTCCGAGGTTGCGGCCAGGCCGTGGAGGGCGACCAGGAGCAGTTCGGGTTCGTCGGCCAACGTGCGGTATATCTCGGCCAGCAGGCTTGCGGGCGTGCGCGGTGTCTTGGAATTATCTTGTGCCACCGTCGATTCCACGATCTCCTCGATTCGATCGAAGACGTCGTGTAAGACGGACAGGAAAAGCTGCTGTTTAGTGCCGAACAGTTTGATCACGTATGGCTGTGATACCTGGGCGCGTCGTGCGATGTCGTCGGTACGCGTTGCGGTGTAACCGGATTCGGCGAAGATGGTGACGGCAAACCGAAGTATCTGTTCGCTTCGCTGGAGGGCGGTCATCCTGCTCTTGGTGGGGTCGCTCATCGCCTTGCTCTCCGATCGGTGCTGCGGGCTTTTACAAGTCGCGTGCGGGTGTCGGCAGCGCCACCCCCGTCGGCGCTGTGGACTTCGAGGGTGCCGCCGTGGGCGTGGGCCACCCATCGGGGGATGGGCAGGCCGAGACCGGTCGAACCCGCGTTGCTATGGAATGCTTCGAAGATCGAGTCGACGTCGCTGTCGTCGAGTCCGGGGCCCTGGTCGGCCACAGTTACGCGGCCGCCGGCGACCGTGACGTGTACACGGGCGGGCTCACCCGGCAGGTGGCCGTGTCGCACGGCGTTGTCGAGAAGGTTCCGGAGCGCGCGGCGCAACAGGGTGGGGTCGCCGTTGACCACGGTCGGTGCGGTGGTCGAGGTGAATATTTCTGCGTTACAGTCGATTTCGTCGATACGATCCGTGACGATCTGGTCCAGTCGCAGGGGCTGCGACTCCAGCTGCTCGATTCCCACGCTGAGACGGGCGCGTGAGAGCAGATTCTCGACGATGTCGCCCATACGGCGGGACAAGTGGACGGTGCGGTCGAGTAGTTCAGTGCGTTGGTCGGGGTGGTCGCGTGCGGTTTCAGCGAGAGCGCGCAGCGCCGCGATCGGCGACCGCAGCTCATGCGCGGCTCCGGCGAGGACTGTCTCCTGGCGCTCGAGTGCGCAGATTCGTGACGGGAGGAGTTGTGCGGTCAGGACATAGGTCGTGACGCCGAACAATGTGATGAGCGCAACAGTGAGTCCGCAGGTCAGCGCAGCGACCTGATCCTGTCGAAATCTGTCTGGGCCGATGTCCGTCCATGCTATGGCGGCTCCGCCGAATCGGTCATAGCGCGAATCGTCCACCGGCGCAGCCACCGCGCGTACGGCACTCCCGTCATAGGTCACGGTCGCCTGTACCGCCGCATGGGTGCGGACTGCGCGTGCGCGGAGCTGTTGCAGCAGCGGGTCGTCGAGGTCGATGGTGCAGTGCTTCGCGCTGCGGAATTCCTGGGTTCGGGCGCCGGTTGCCAACACGCCGGCGAATTGCGGACAGTCGTCGTCCATTCGGGACAACCCGTGACCTTGGTAGGTGGCCAGTCCGGCAGTGTTCGTGAACGCCGAGAACTGTTGTGGTACACCCTCTGCCTGGCTGGTAGCGACTTGGTGTGCGGCTGCCGAAGCTGCTGAGGTCAGGTCGGCATCGAGTTGTGCGGCATCCGCGTCCTCCTGCACTGTGAGAGAGAAAGCGGCGAAGCCGGACAGCGAAATACCGGCGAAGCCGGTCAGGACCGCAGCCACGATCCACGGAGTGTGCCGCAATCGCCTGGCCAGGACGCCGCGGCGAAGCCTCGAGCGCCTCATTCGGTAAGGACGAGCCGGTACCCGTATCCGCGTATCGTCCGGAGGATTTCGGGTGGGCCGAGTTCGCGGCGGAGCAACGCGATGGTGACGTCCAGCGCGTTGGCATTGTCGGCTGCGTGTTCGTCCCAGCAGTGCGCGAAGAGGGCGGATCGGGACGCTGTGTGCTCGACGTTGATCATGAGTTGCTCGAGAACGAGCACCGCTCGCGCGTGAGGATCAGCAGGACTCCGCAGCGACGGACCACGCGCCGACCGAGGTCCATTTCGAGGTCGCCGCACTGCATCACGCACGGACGTCCTCTGTCCGCCCGCCGACACAGGCCTCGCACTCGAGCGACCAGTTCGGCCACGGCGAAGGGCTTGCCGAGGTAGTCGTCGGCATATTCGAACCCTCGGACGCAATCGTCGACGGTATTGCGCGCGGAGAGAAATATCGTCGGGGTCGACCAGCCCCGACGGCGTTGGCTCGCAACGTAGTGCGCGGCATCGCCACTGGGCAGCATGCGGTCGAACACGACACAGTCGTAGCTGGTTACCGCCAGTGCTCCGTCAGCCTCCAGGATATCGCTGACCGCGTCGACGGTAAGGGACGCACCACCGAGGGCGATCACTAGGACAGGACGCAGGTCGTCGTCTTCGGCAACCAAAACACCCACAAGCGATCCTCCATCGATGGCAACAGGGTGTCGGGCGGACTCTTGCGAGTTATCAGATGGATTCCTCGGCTGCGCCGGACCTTTGCACTGCGACCTGTTCACCCGAATCGTACAAGTCGAATGCCCTTTGCGCCCCTCAAACATTGCGACCTTGCTCGGTGATGAATTCGGTCATCTGCCCAGGTCACTAACACTGTCGACTGGTCAATTGATCAATTCGCTGGGGTGTCGTCCGCTCGATGGAGAGGTCCAGGTCGGCGCTCGCCGTGGTTGCTGGCGGATCGCCGATGGTGAACTGTGCGTTCACCGTTACGTTGACTGCTTTACAGTCATGTTCCGGATTGTCGAAATCCCGGTTCCGGCGGCCGAATTAAGGCTTGATAAAGGTTGCTGCAGGCAGAATCGTGGCGTGTCAGCCGAGGTGCCGACACGGTGTTCGGATATCGAGGTGGCCTGTCCTGCAAAGTGTTTCGCGAACCGCACTGTGATTTCGAAAGGTGTGAACGGCAACGGCGCCACTGTTGGTCGAAGTGTGTTGCAGTGCAGTCCATGTCGAATCTGCCGAACGTTCATGTACGAGGTTTGGCCGATCGAGGAGGGCCTGATGTCGGAGCGCGATGCCATAGTGGGCGGTGGACTGCTAGATCGGTGCCTGTCGTCCGGTGTCAACGGCGGCTTGCCGCCCAAGGATGTCACGTTGATCCTGATGGAGGAGCTTGGGGTAAGTGAGAGGGTGCGTGCTGGAGGGGTGAACGCCGCGCATGTGCGTGCGCTGGCGGAGTCCGGGGCCGACCTTCCGCCTATTCTGGTTCAGCGCAGTCGAATGTGGGTCATCGACGGGGTGCACCGGTTGCGTGCCGAAGGCCTTCGTGGGCGGACTCTCATTCGCGCGCTCCTGGTCGACGTGACCGATCAGGAGGCATTCGCGCTTGCGGTTCGGTTGAACGTGCGGCACGGCCTGCCGCTGTCGCTGGCGGATCGGAAAGGCGCTGCGCTCCGCATTCTTCGTGACTGTCCAACTTGGTCCGATCGATACGTTGCGTCGGTAACCGGACTGTCCGACAAGACCGTGGGATCGATCCGCAAAGGGGTGGCCGCGGAAATTCCGCAGCCGACCGAACGGCTTGCGCGAAACGGAACAATCAGTCGGCGACCGGTGGTCGACGGACGGCTGCGGGCGGCGGAGCTGCTGCAGTCGCGGCCGCGGTTGCCTCTACGCCACGTCGCGGATGAGGCGGGGATCTCGCTCACCACCGCTAAGGATGTGCGGAGCCGACTGCGGCGAGGTGATCACCCGCTGCCCGCGCGGCAGCGTTCGGCAGGTAACGGAGCCGTCGTGCGGCCGGAGCCGGATGGCCAGAGTAGCAAAGTGAACCCGAGCGACGCCGACGAGTCGAGGCTCGGCAAACTGGACCCGGCGGCAACGGAATTGATGATCCAGCGATTGCGGCGCGATCCAGCGGTTCGCCTAACCCAGGGCGGGCGGTGGCTACTGCGGTGGCTCGACTCCACAGCGTTCGATCGCAACGGATGCATTCACGCCATCTCCGGATTGCCGGAGTATCACCTGCGTACCGTGGCACAGCTGGCGCGTGAGCGAAGCGCCGCCTGGCTGCGTATGGCGGAGTCGATTGAGCGTCGTGCCGAGTCGGCGCGGTCGTTGGATATCTCTTGATTCGTGGTCGACCATTCGTTGACAGCGCTTACAGAACGATGTTCTACTGCCGTTGAAGGCGATGTTCGCCGAATATCGTTCTCGTTCAATGGAAATACGTCCTCTGGTGCTAGGTCGGATTATGAACAAAATTTCCCACGACCGATGGTGTTTTCTGTTTCCCGGGCAGGGTTCGCAGCGGGTCGGTATGGGCCGGGACCTCTTTACGACACACCCCGAGCTCGTGGCGAAGATCTTCGAGACCGCGGATGATCTGCTCGGTTTCTCGATATCGGAAATATGCTGGAATGGTCCCGAAGACGTTCTGCGGCGGACCGATATCACGCAGCCGGCCATCTTCTTGGCCAGTTATGCGACCTATCGTGTGCTCGTCGAGCAGATGCCGTCACCGGCGGTCGTAGCGGGACACAGTCTCGGCGAATACGCCGCGCTGGTGGTCGCGGGAGTCCTGGATTGGACCGACGCGCTGCGGCTGGTACGGCGACGCGGTCAGCTGATGGCGGCTGTCAACGAAACCACGCCCGGGGCAATGGCGGTGGCGCTGGGACTCTCCGCGGGGACAGTCGAGAGGCTGTGCGCCGAGGCGGCTGCGACGACCGCTGAAGTCGTGGAAGTCGCCAACTACAACGAGCCGACGCAGACGGTGGTCTCCGGGACGATCGCGGCCGTGACGGAGTTCCTCCGCCTGGCCAGACCCGAGTTGCCCGAGGGCGGCAAGGTCAAGAAGCTCGATGTCGGCGCGCCCTTTCACTGCTCGCTGATGGCGGACGTGGAAGCGGCGTTCGACGCCGAGTTGGCGACGGTGAAGTTCCGCTGCCCGCAGACTCCGGTCGTGGTCAACGCATCCGGTGACTTCATCACCACGGGGCACGAGGCTTATGAGGCGTTGCGCCGCCAGCTGGCCGGGTCGGTCCAGTGGACCGACACATTGTCCAGGCTGGTCGATTTCGGGGTGGGCACCTTCGTCGAGGTGGGTCCGGGAAAGGTGTTGACCGGCATCTGCCGACGCAGCTATCCCCTCTTGAACTGTCACTCCGCCACCGATGCTCGCCGCATCGCTTCGATCTCCGACGAATACCGCCTCACCAAGAGCGCGTGAGCTGACTCGTGTGAGTTGCGAAACCTCCATCCCACAAATCGATTAGGACTCTCATGCCCACAGCTCAAATCATCGGCACCGGCGGATACCAGCCCGGCGAGCCGATCGACAACGCCACCATCGAGAAGTACGTCGGTCCGCTGCCAGAGGAGGTGCTGTCCGGACTCACCATCGAACAGCGTTTCTGGATGATCGACCCCGAGACCGGCGAACACCACGACAGCAACTCCGGCATGGCCTACAAGGCCGCCGTACGGGCGCTGGAGGCCGCAGGTGTGGAGGCGGCCGAGGTGGAACTGATGATCCTGGCCACCGGCACGCCGGATTACACGCTGCCTCCGTCGGTGAATCTGGTGCAGGAGAAACTCGGCCTGGAGAAGGTCACCACTCTCGAGATCCGCTCCGGCGGATCGGGTTGCGCGCAGGCCCTGGACATCGCCCGGACCTTCATCGAACAGGGCACGGTCACCACGGCTCTGGTGATCGGCGTGGAGGCCATCTCGCCGGCGATCGCACCGGTCTTCCTGGAGACCGAGCCCGCCAAGATCCGGATGCGAGACCGGTTGCCGCTGTACATGTTCGGCGACGGCGCTGGTGCGATCGTGCTGCGTGCCGGCGAGACCGGCGGCCTGCGCCAGGGCGCGGCCCGAGCCATCGGCGGCAGCCGCAAGCCGGGCATCTGGGCGATCGGTGGCGGCACCCACGCGCCGCTGCTGCAGCAGCAGCGCTCGAAGAAGCTGGTGGACTTGAAGGTCGATGTGGTCGGCGCCGGAGACTTCACGCCGGTGATGGTGGCGGAGGCGCTCACTCATACCCTGGCCGCCGCCGATCTGAAGGCCGCCGACACCGACTGGTGCCTGATCCCCGAGGGAAACGCCGGCTGGATGCTCGACTCGATGCGTGAGGCCGGGCTGCAGACCGAGGAATGGGAGGCGTTGGAGGGCCGCATCTTCGACAACCTGGCCATGACCGGCGCGTGCGGCTGCGCGGCCGTGCCGCTGTTCCTGGACGACGGCTGGCGCAACGGGCAGATCCAGCCCGGCCAGCGCGTGGCCATCATCGGGGTGGAGGCCACCAAGTGGATGTACGCCGGAATCGTGTGCGACTGGACTGCTCCCACCCCGGGTGCATCGAGCAAAGCGTCGGCATGATGAGCGATGTCATCGTCATCGGCAGCGGCCTCGGCGGGCTGTCCGCCGGGGCGTTGTTGGCCCGTGCCGGACTTCGCGTCGTGGTCGTCGAGCGTAATGACGCACCCGGTGGGTACGCACAGCCATTCCGTCGTGGCCCGAATCTGTTCGACCCGGCAATCCATTTCACGATGGACGCGGGCCCGGGTGGGTTCATCCCCGCGATGCTCGCGCACCTCGACGTCGCCGATCGGGTCGAATTCCTCGAACTGCCACAGACTTATCAGGCGAGATTCCCTGGACTCGTCATCGATGCGCCGCCCGGCCGCGAGCCCTTCCTCGACCTGCACCGGCAATTGTTCCCGGCGCAGGCGGCCGGGTTGGGCCGGTTGTTCGAATTGCGCCGCAACATGTTCACCCAGCTGGCCGCCCTTCCCCAGCAGGTCGGCGCGGGTGGGCTCGAGGAGGCCATGAACGCGGCGCCGCTGGTGTTCCAGTACCGCATGGCAACCCTCACCGACGTCCTCGGCGAGTTCATCGACGACCCGCGTTGCGCGGCCGCGCTGGGCAGCATCTGGCCCTACATCGGCTCGCCGCCGTCGCGGATGTCGTTCCCGCTGTTCAATCAGATGCTCGAGACCCTGCATCATGGAACCTATTACCCTCGTGGCGGATTCGGGACGCTGGTCGACGCACTGTCGGCAGCGGTCGTCGCGAACGGCGGTGAGGTGCGGCTCGGCACCGAGGTGGAACGCATTCTCGTCGAGGACGGCCGGGCGGCGGGCGTCGTCGTCGGCGGGGGAGAGGTGCTGCGGGCGCGGGTCGTGGTTTCCAATGCCGATGCCCGCCAGACCTTCGGCGAGCTGGTCGGCTGGCAATCGCTGCCGCCGGCCCTGCAGCGTCGCCTCGATCGGTACAAACTGGCGCCGTCGGCGTTCGCGCTGTACGGCCGGTTGCGGGCCGATCCGAGCGAATTGGGGCTGTCACACGAGGGTTTCGTGTTCGGATCGTGGGACCCGGACTCGATCTGGGCCGATGTGCAGGCCGCACGTCCCGGGGGCATCTGGGTCACCGTCCCCACCATGGTCGATCCCGAGCTCGCCACCGAAGGCGGACATCTCGCGATTGTCACCAGTCTCGTTCGCACAGGGGCGGACGGTAGCTGGCGCGCGATCCGCGACTCGCACGGGCAGCGACTGCTCGAAGCGGTCGAGAATGGTGTGCCCGGCTTCCGCGATGCCTTCGAAACCATCGAAATCGCCACTCCGGACACGCTTTTCCGCTACGGCCGCAACGCGGGTGGCGCGGCCTACGGTTGGGAGAACACCCCCGCGCAGACCGCGAGCAAGCGGCTGCCGCATCGAACCCCGCTGCCGGGCCTCTATCTGTCGGGACACTGGGCCGAGGAGGGTACCTCGTCGCTGCGGACGCTGACCTCGGGCCGGGCCACGGCCTCGATGGTTGCTTCGGATCTCGAACACCGCACGGGCATACCGGATTTCGGCGGCCCATCCTTCGTGACCGAACTCGCGGCCACTCCGTCGGCCGGTTGATCGAGCCGGTCGGTTACGCGCACAGGCCCCGGATAAGAAGGTCCACCATCCGACGGTAACTGTCCTCCGGGTCAGGGGCTCGCATGGCGCCGTTGAGCTCAAGCGAGACGGCGCCATGCAACGCGGACCAGACCTGCTGGGCGAGATCCCCGGGATCGCCCGTGCGGATCGCGCCGAGACCGATGGCGTAGCCCAGGTGCACCACTAGTTCACCGAAGGCCCGGCCCGCACTTTCCTGGACGGTCTCGCTGATGAAATGTTTGCCGACGGTCGCCGCGAACATGATCGAGTAATGATCGGGGTGCCCGATGGCGTAGCGGCGGTAGCTCTGCGCGGCCACACGCAGGCGCATGATCGGATCGGCCTCGTCCGCCATGGCGACTTCTGCCCGCAGTGCATCGAAGCCCCGAATCAACAGCTCACGTTCCAAGCCATCCTTGCCTCCGAACCGGGAATAGACGCCGGCCTGGGCGACACCGGCTTCGGCCGCCACTGCTCGAACGGTCACACCCTCGAGACCCTCGCGTACGAGGACCGCTTCTGCGGCGTCGACCAAGACGCGTTCGATGTCCTTGCTGGGAGTGCGGCGGGCACGCTCGGCCATCTCAGTTCGATCTCCTGTTCTCGGTGAATTCGACTGTCACCCTACGGGTTCGCCCTGGTTGACGGCTCGCGCGGGATACTGTAGAACATTGTTACGTAACTATAGCACCTCGTTCTATAGGAGGGCGGCGTGAATACACCCACCACCGAGCAGGCGCAACCCCAGCAGGATCCGGCTGCCTCGGCTACTTTGACCCCACCCGCACAGGCCGGCGCCCGACGCTGGGTTGCCTTGGCTTTCATCTGCGTTAGCGTGCTCTTGGCCGTGGTCAACAGCACCGTCGTCAACATCGCATTGCCGACCCTGGGCCGCGACCTCGGCGCCTCCACCACCGCGATGCAATGGATCGTCGACGCCTACACCCTGGTGTTCGCGGTCATGCTGCTGACCGGCGGTGGTCTCGGCGACCGATTCGGCCGCAAGACCACGCTCCACATCGGCCTGGTCCTGTTCGCGATCTTCTCGCTGGCGGCCGCGAACGCCACCAGCACCGGACAGCTGATCGCCGCACAGGCGGCCATGGGTTTGGCTGCCGCACTGATCTATCCAGCGACTCTGGCGCTGTTGTCGACGATCTTCACCGACCGGAAAGAGCGGGCGGCCGCCATCGGCATCTGGTCGGCCGTCTCCGGTCTCGGAGCTGCCGTCGGCCCGGTCGCAGGAGGGCTGCTGCTGAAGCATTTCTCGTGGAACTCGGTGTTCCTGGTCAACCTGCCGCTGATCGCGGTGGCGCTGGCCGGTGGCCTTGTGCTGCTGCCGAATTCGCGTGCCGAGCGCATCGGGCGTTTCGACGTCCTCGGTGCGCTGTTGTCCATGGCGGGTGTTGGACTGTTGGTCCGTACGGTCATCGAGGCTCCAACCGAGGGCTGGCTCTCGGTGATCACGCTGGGTGGATTTGCCGGTGCCGCTCTGCTTTTCGGGCTGTTCACCTGGTGGCAGGCGCATACCGACGAGCCGTTGCTTGACGTCGCCATCTTCCGTGATCGCCGTGTCACGGCGGCTTGTGTGGCGATCATGATGGCGTTCCTCGGCCTGCTCGGATTCGTCTTCCTGATCACCCAGTATTTCCAGGCGATCCGTGGTTACGACACCTTGAAAACGGGCTTGGCGATCCTGCCGTTCGCAGCGGTCATGGGTGTGATGTCCCCGCTGGGCATGGCACTGACCGTCAAGATCGGTCCCCGGATCGTCATCTGCCTCGGAATGCTCTCGCTCACCGGCGGTTTCGTGATTACCACGCAGGTGACAGCCACGTCGAACTACTGGGGGACCGTTGTCGCGTCGATGGTGATGATGGCCGCGGGCCTGGCCTGGGGTACGGCACCTGCCACCGAATCGATCATGAGCTCGCTGTCGGCCGACAAGTTCGGCGCCGGGTCCGCCGTGAACGACACCACCCGGGAAATCGGTGCGGCGCTGGGCATCGCGGTCATCGGATCGGTCATGAACCAGGTCTACGGGGACCGCATCGCCAGCGGCTTCGCGGCTCTGGGCATCCCGGCCGAGCCGGCATCGAAGTCGCTGGTGGCCGGATTGGGCGTGGTCTCACAGCTGCACGGACAGGTCGCGGTCCAGGCCCTCGCGGCGACTCGGAGCGCGTTCATGGATGCGCTGCACTCCGGAGCGACGGCCGCCGCCGTGGCCACGGCTACCGCGGCTGTCGTGGTGGGCATCCTCATGCCCGGCCGGAGGGGGTGACGCTGGTGTCCAAGCGGTACCCGGCCGAAGTCCGCGGGCGGGCATTGGCTTACGCGCTCGAGCACTTGGACGAGTACCCGTCGGTGTACGCCGCCGCCCAGGCGATCGGTCCTACGATGAGCGTCCATCCGGCCAGCCTGCGCCAATGGATCCTCGCGGCTCGCGGGCCCGAGGACGAAAGCGAGGAGCTCTCGCGGCTGCGCCGCGAGAACCGGGAACTGCGGCACGCCAACGCGATTCTGAAGCTGGCCTCGGCGTATTTCGCGCAGGAGATGGTTTCGGAATCTGTCTGCCCCGCTGTCTTCGATCCGCTCGGAGAACGTGTCGAACCGGATGAGGACATCGTGGAAGAAGGCAGACAAGAATAATTGAACGCTCGTCCAGCGAAATAACAGCCGTAGTCCTGACAAGGGCCACGGCCATTTCCGCATGATTTCGATTTCATCTTCAGTGAGTTTTGTTGGGGCGGAATTAACTCGACCGAGAAGTGCGGAAGTCTTAATTCAGTGCAATACTCGCTGCAGACAACGTGAACGGCGCAGTGCAGCACCGGGTTACATGCATTCCTTCTTCTGGGTCCCGACGAATACTTATCGAGAGGCGGCATGCTCAACTCAGGCAAACCCATTCTCATCATCGGCGGCGGCATCGGTGGTTCCGCAGCCGGTGTCGCGCTGCGACAGGCGGGCCTCGACGCCGTCGTGTACGAGGCGCGTACCCAGCGTGGAACCCGCTACGGCGGTTGCTATGTGCTCTGGTACGCGGGCCGCGATTCGCTGCGCCGACTGGGCCTGGGCGACAAGGTGGCGGCGGCGGGCCAGCGGATCGATCGGTTCGAGATGTGCGACGAACGCGGATCGATCCTCTACCGCGTCGACATGAACCAGCGATCCGTCGATCCCGGACTCCGGCCGCTGGGCATCCGTCGCGCGGACTTGGTCGACCTGCTGCATACCGAGCTGGGATCCGAAGCACTGCAGCTGAATTCGACGCTGCGCGAGTTCAGCGAATCAGCGCGCGGCGTGCAGGCAACCTTCACCGACGGCCGTGTCGAGTACGGATCGGTGCTGGTCGGCGCTGACGGCCTGCAGTCGCGCGTCCGCGCGCACCTGCACGGTTCGTCGACGCCGCGGTACCCGCGGTATGCCCACTGGTCGGGCATCGCCGAATCAGATTGCGGTGCACCGCAACACACCTTCCGCATCATGCACGGGCGGGCCGCCCGGTTCGCGTTCTTCCAACTCGGTGACGGCAAGGTCTGCTGGTGGGCGACTCGTAGGGCTCCTGAAGGGCTCGATGGGGACCACCTGGGGGAGCGGCACGCTCTCGACATGGCCTATCGCGACTGGCACCCACTCGCGGGTGCACTGCTCGCCGCCACGGACCCGGCTACCTTGCATCGCCGCGATACGATGGACCGGCCGCCGCTGCGTCGATGGGGTCGCGGCCGGGTCACCCTGCTCGGTGACGCCGCGCACGCCATGACCTTCGACCTCGGCCAAGGCGCTGGTACGTCGCTCACCGACGGCTTGACACTGGCCCACCACATGGTGCGCGCGCAGGCGCCGCTGGCCGGGCTGCGTGAATACGAACGTGCCCGGCGCGCGGTTACCGTACCCCTGACGGTCGCCTCGCGGCAGATCGGTGCCGGTACCGCATGGGGTGGGCCGTTCGGTCCGCGCCTGAACCACGCCATCCTGCGAACCATCGGTGCTCGGATCACCCCTGTCCTGCTCGAACTGGACGCCCGCAGCCATCTCGCACTCGAAACGGAGCCGGCCCATGCCGAATAAGACCCCGACGACCGAACAAAACAGGGCGCTCATGGAGCGCTACATCCAGAAAGCCTGGAACGAAGGCGATTGGAGCGTCGCCGAAGAGCTCATCGACGAGAACGCGGTCTTCCATGACCAGGTTCGCGAAGGAAAGCTGCCCCCAGGACGGGAAGGCGTGCGGGCCGCCATGGAGATCATCCGCGTCGGCATGCCCGACTTCGTCATGGATCTGCAGGAGATCATCGCCGACCGTGACCTGGTGGTCATTCGCTGGAGCGCGACCGGCACCCACGCCGGCGTTTTCAACGGGCTGCCGGCCACCAATCGCGTGGTGACGCTGCACGCGATGAGTATCGTGCGGTTCAAGGACGGCAAGATCGTCGAAGGCTGGCAGGAGGCCGACCAGCTCGGCATGGGCCGCGAACTCGGCATGGTCCCCAAATCCGATATGCCACGGCCGATTGCGAGCCTGCTCGCCTTCGGCATCCGTACCCGCGATCGCCTGGTGGGTACGCGATGAAACTCAACGGCAAGATCGCACTGGTCACCGGCGGCGCGCGCGGCATCGGCCGCGCCATCTGCCTGGCGCTGGCCGACGAAGGCGCGGACGTGGCGGTGAACTACCGCGCGAGCGA
>NZ_JBSGCB010000080.1:0-30773 GCF_053601595.1 Nocardia sp. NPDC004711
TTTTGGTCACTGCATTAAATAGTTGTGAACTCCCCACCGGGCGCGGGGGGGGCCCGCCCGGGCACCGCCCTCGAACGCAGAAACGGGGGTTGGGGGCCAATGCCCCCAACCCCCAAGGGTTTTCAGGGCGTGTCCCCTGGCGAACTACCGCTCGACGATGGCGACGACGCCCTGGCCGCCCGCGGCGCAGATGGAGACCAGCGCGCGGCCGCCACCCTTCTCGGCCAGCTGCTTGGCGGTCTGGGCGATGATGCGGCCGCCGGTGGCGGCGAACGGGTGACCCGCGGCGAGCGAGGAGCCGTTCACGTTCAGCTTGGCGCGGTCGATCTTGCCGAGCGCGCCGTCCAGGCCCAGGCGCTCCTTGCAGTACTGGTCCGACTCCCACGCCTGCAGGGTGGCGAGCACCACGGAGGCGAAGGCCTCGTGGATCTCGTAGTAGTCGAAGTCCTGCAGGGTCAGGCCGTTGCGGGCCAGCATGCGCGGCACCGCGTAGGTGGGAGCCATCAGCAGGCCGTCGGGGCCGTGGATGTAGTCCACCGCGGCGACCTCGGAGTCCACCAGGTAGGCCAGCGGCGACAGGTTGCGCGAGGCCGCCCACTCCTCGGAGCCCAGCAGCACCGCGGACGCGCCGTCGGTGAGCGGGGTGGAGTTGCCGGCGGTCATGGTGGCGTCGCCCAGCTTGGTGCCGAAGACCGGCTTCAGGGTGGCCAGCTTCTCGATGGTGGAGCCCGGGCGCAGGTTGTCGTCGCGGGTCAGGCCCAGGAACGGGGTGACGAGGTCGTCCATGAAGCCGCGGTCGTAGGCGGCGGCCATGTTCTTGTGCGACAGGTACGCCAGCTCGTCCTGCGCCTCGCGGGAGATGCCGAATTCCTTGGCGGTGATGGCGGCGTGCTCACCCATGGACAGCCCGGTGCGCGGCTCGGCATTGCGCGGGATCTCGATGCCGACCATCGAGGGGCGCAGCCGGCCGACGAGCTTCACGTAGTCGGAGTTCTTCTTGGCGCGGTTGGCGTCGAGCATCCACTCGCGCATGCCCTCGCTCACGCCGATCGGCGCGTCGGAGGTGGTGTCGGTGCCGCCGCCGACGCCGTTCTCGATGCGGCCGAGGGCGATGCCGTCGGCCACGGTGACAATCGACTGCAGGCCGGTGCCGCAGGCCAGCTGCAGGTCGTGGGCCGCGGTGTACGGCGACAGGGTGGAGCCGAGCACGCTCTCGCGGATCATGCCGTGCTCGCCGACGCGCTTGAGGACCGCGCCGCCGACGACCAGGCCCAGGCGCTCGCCCTGCAGGCCGAAGCGCGCGACCAGGCCGTTCAGGGCCGCGGTGAACATGTCCTGGTTGGACGCGTGGGCGTACTTGCCGTCGGAACGAGCGAACGGGATGCGGTTACCGCCGAGGATGGCAACCGGGCGGGCCTGCTTGGTGGTCTTGGCCGCGGCCTTCGCCGAACGGGCTTTGGTGGTCACTCGAGTCTCCAGTGTCTCGTCGGTGGGATTTCCGGCGCGCGCCATTCCGGTGGATGCGCGCCACTCGGTTTACATTAAACTTACTCTGGAGTAAGTTCATTGTCGACACCGTACCCCGCACATGTGCGCAACACCGCTCCCGAGGCCGGTGCGCAAGGCCCGAGCGGGCGAGGACCACTCACCCACACAAGAGAAGGTAGGAAACGTGGCTGCCAGCAAGAGCAAGGGCGCTCCCAACCTGTACGGATCGTTCGTTCACTCCGCGCCGGGCGCGTTCCTGGCCTCGAAACTGGGCCTGCCGCAGCCGGAGACGCTGCGCCGCTACCAGGCCGGCGAGGCCGCGCTCCCGGGCCCGGTGCTGCTGGGCGGCAAGGGCCGCGTCGCCGACGCCGTGCGGAACCTGCTGAGCGACTACACCTTCGTGGACGCGGTCACCCCGGGCGTGAAGTTCGGCGCGCTGGTCTTCGACGCCACCGGCATCCGCACCATCGAGGAGCTGCAGCAGCTGTTCGAGTTCTTCCAGCCCGCCATGCGCAGCATCGCCGCCTCCGGCCGGGTGCTGGTCATCGGCACCACCCCCGAGCTCACCGAGTCGGTCGACGCCCAGATCGCGCAGCGCGCGCTGGAGGGCTTCACCCGCTCGGTCGGCAAGGAGCTGCTGCGCGGCGCCACCAGCAACCTGGTCTACCTGCACCCCGAGGCCGCCACGGCCGCAACGGGTCTGGAGTCCACCCTGCGCTTCGTGCTGTCCGGCAAGTCGGCGTTCGTCGACGGCCAGGTCTTCCGGGTCGGCAAGGACGACTCGACCGCCCCGGCCTCCTGGGACAAGCCCCTGGAGGGCAAGGTCGCCGTGGTCACCGGTGCCGCCCGCGGCATCGGCGCCACCATCGCCGAGGTCTTCGCCCGGGACGGCGCGACCGTGATCGTGGCCGACATCCCGGCCGCCGGCGAGGCGCTGTCGGAGACCGCCAACAAGGTCGGCGCCACCGCGCTCGCCCTCGACGTCACCGCCGCCGACGCGGCCGAGAAGCTGGCCGCCTTCGCCACCGAGCGCTTCGGCGGCATCGACATCGTCGTCCACAACGCCGGCATCACCCGCGACAAGCTGCTCGCCAATATGGACGAGGGCCGCTGGAACTCGGTCATCAACGTGAACCTGGCCGCGCCGCACCGCATTACCGAGGGCCTGGTGGCCGCGGGCGCGCTCCGCACGGGTGGCCGGGTCATCGACGTGTCCTCCATCGCGGGCATCGCCGGCAACCGCGGCCAGACCAACTACGGCGCCTCCAAGGCCGGTGTCATCGGCATGGTGAACGCCGAGGCCCCGAAGCTGGCCGAGCAGGGCATCACCATCAACGCGGTGGCCCCCGGTTTCATCGAGACCGCCATGACCGCCGCCATCCCGCTGGCCACCCGCGAGGGCGGGCGCCTGCTGTCCTCGCTGCTGCAGGGCGGTCAGACCGTGGACGTCGCCGAGACCATCGCGTACTTCGCCTCCCCGGCGTCGAATGCGGTGTCCGGCAATATCGTTCGCGTCTGCGGCCAGGCCCTGATCGGAGCATGATGACGCAGACCATCAACCTCGCCGAGGTGCCCAAGAACAGCGGCTTGTTCGTCAAGGCCGCCCTGGGCGCGCTGCCGGTGCCGGGTCTGTCGGCCCGCAAGCCCACCCTGCCGGACCGCAGGGTCCGGCTCGCGGGCTTCAAGATCGACCCGGACCACCTCGCCGCCTATTGCCGGGCCACCGGCCTGCGCTTCGGCGACGCACTGCCGCTGACCTATCCGTTCGTGCTCAGCTTCCCGCTGGCCATGCAGCTGGTCGTCGCCCGCGACTTCCCGTTCGTGGCCGTGGGCGCGGTGCACGCGGAGAACGTCATCGAGCGCACCCGTGAGATCTCGGTGTCCGAGCCGCTGGACTTCGAGACCCACATCGAGAACCTGCGCGAGTACCCCAAGGGCCTGCTGGTGGACGCCGTCACCGAGGTCAGTGTGGGCCGGGAGCCGGTGTGGCGTCAGGTCACCACCTTCCTGCACCAGCAGCGCACCTCGCTGTCGGGCGGGCCCAAGCCCGAGCCCAAGCCGGACGAGGTGCCGCCCCCGCCGCTGCGCGCGCTGCGCGTCGATCAGAAGATGATCAACCGCTACGCGTGCGCCTCGGGCGACCACAACCCGATCCACACCTCGGCACTGGGCGCCAAGGCCTTCGGGTTCCCGAAGCCGATCGCGCACGGCATGTGGTCGGCCGCCACCGTGCTCGGCGCGCTCGAGGGCCGGATCCCCGACCAGGTCACCTACGCGGTGAAGTTCGGCAAGCCGATCTTCCTGCCGTCCACGGTGAACCTGTACGCGGACCAGGTGTCCGGTGGGTGGGACCTGTCCTTGAAGAACCCGAAGAAGGGCTACCCGCACCTCACCGCTACGCTGCGCTGAAACCTCGCCGCGCGGGTAGGGTCGAAAACCCGCAGTGCGAGGAAGTGTCGAGCCTGACACCCGAAGATTCGGGCGCGGCCGCCATCCGGCGGTCCGCCCGACGGGGGTGAAGAGCCGCATACTGTTTCGAATTCGGATGTCGCCACGCAGGGGTTTCTACATCCGGCCCGAAACAGTGTGCGGCTCTTGTATTTCCGGAGCGGGTCAGGCGATGGGCGAGTGCATCGGCGCACTGCTGCCGTCCACCAGCAGCGTCAGCACGTCACCGAGCCAGTCCGGCGTCAGCCCGGAATCGGGACCGGCCGCGATGTGGTGATCCGGCCGGACCAGCAGGGCCTGGCCGGCGGCCAGCCCGGCATGCGTCGCGCAGTCGGCCGCGGGCAGGGCGTGCACGGCCAGGTCGATACCGGTGGCGCCGCGCCTGTGCGGCGGCCGTGCGCCAGGCCCCGGCCGGACCCGCGACCAGCAGGGTGAAGCCCGGGCCGCACAGGTCCAGGGTGGAGGGGGTCCACCAGCCGGCGTCGACGCACCAGTGCGGGAGGCGGGTTCCCGTCCGGCCCTGGAGGGTCGCGACATGGGGGGCGGCGCCGGGCGCGGTGAGGACGGCCGTCGAGGTATAGCGGTAGCGGGTCATCACCGTCGCCGTATCCAGCCGGCGGGCCAGATCGTCGGCATTGCCGGGGGTTTCGATGCCGTAGCGGGTCCGGAAGTCGGTGCCCAGACGCGACTGCTCGACCGCCACCTCGGCGCGCGGGCGGCGCTCGGCCGCATAGGAATCCAGCAGCGCCGGACCGGCGTTCCCGTGCAGGGTGGCCGCCAGTTTCCAGACCAGATTGTGCGCGTCGGCGACGCCGGTGTTGCCGCCGTAGCCGCCCCAGGGCGCATGGCGGTGCGCCGCATCGCCGACCAGGAAGATTCGATCGCGGCGGTATTCGCCGGCCACGAAAGTGCCGGTGTCCCAAGCACTGCGGGCCAGGATCCGCACCTCGAGATCGGGTGCGCCGACCATGGCGCGAATGGCCGCGACACAGCGCGCATCCGGCCAGTCGGCGGGCGATTCGGTGGCCGGGTCGTATTCGATGTGGAAGGACCATTCATCGGTGTTGTTCTTGGACAACACGAGTCCGCGCACCGCCGGTCCGGTGATCTCGCACTGGCTGAAGGCGCGGCCGTCGAGCAGGCCGGTGAGGTCGGTGCGGGCGAACACATTCAGATAGTGGTGGGTCGGCGGCAGCTCCCGGCCGGTGATGCCCAGCGCCCGGCGGATCGGACTCCCCGCACCGTCCGCCGCGATCAGGTAATCGGCCCGCAGTGGCGACCGCGCGCCCGAGGCGTCCCGCAGCAGCGCGCTGACACCCGTCCCGTCCTGCTCGAATTCCACCAGCTCCGTGCCGAATCGGAGGTCGCCGCCGCGCTCCCGGGCGGCCTGCGCGAGCACCGGTTCGAGCTCCACCTGCGGCAGGAACACGAACTGCGACGGACTCGGGTCCGCGGCCGCCATGGCCGCGCCCAGCCCCGACAGATCCAGCGACTCCGCGGTCCGCACCGACTCGCCGGTCCACGCGCCGCCGAACTTCCCCGCCCGCAACGCGCTCGCCGCCGCCGCCAGGATCTGCGCCTCGACCCCGGCCTGCCGGTACATCTCACCGGTGCGGGTGTGCAGCCCCCGCGAACGCGGCAGCGGCGAGGCGGTCGCCCGCCGCTCCACCAGAACGTAAGGGACGCCGTGGTATTCGAGGAACAGTGCGGCGGACAATCCGACCAGACCGCCGCCGGCCACCAGGACCGGAACATGTGCCGTTGTCATGCCTCCAGCCTGGGCACGACCGCTTGCACGCCCCTTGCACGGCGATCACACGACGCGAGAGGGGCGGCCGTGCCGGTCTCGGCTCGCGACGTTCAGCAGCTGCAATCGCATCCGCAGCAGTCACAGTCGCAGCAGTCGCCGTCGCAGCAATCGCAATCACACCCGCCGCAATTGCAGTCGCAGCAGCCGTGGCCGTCGCAGCAGCCGTCACCGCCGCCCGCGGCGTGGTGATGGCCGCCGCCGCAGTTGCAGTTGCCGCAGCAGTCGCAGCAGTCGCAGTCGCAGCGATCGATCCACGGCGCCTTGCGATGCCCGCTGCACGGGCGGGTGTGCCACTTGAAACACGCGTAGCCGGTGCAGTACTGGGTGCCGATGATCCCCAGCCCCTCGAGCAGGTTCGGCCGCTGCATCGGCGGTCCTCCCGGCCCGGGCGGCACCAGCCCCGGCTGCGGCGTGAACGGCGCGCCCGGCTGCCACGGCGGCTGAAACTGCGGCTCCGAGCCGGGATACGGCGGCCCGCCGGGCCCGGGATAGTCCGGTCCGGGACCCGGCTGCCAGGGCTGCCCACCGCGCGGTGCCGTCGCGGAGTGGGTGCGACAGGTGTGGGTGGTGCAGGTGTGCACGATGCCCGCGGCCCGGCCCAGCTTGCGGACCACGCCTCCCAGCGGGTCGAGCAGGATCCAGCGGACCGTGGCGGCGCGGTCCAGGGCGACGCGGGCGAGGGCCGCGCGCAGGAGCGAATTCGATTCGGCGACAAGGGCGTGCGCCTGTTCCGGAGTGGTTCCGGTGGCCGACAGCGGGTTGAAGTGACCCTGGGCGTTGTCCGCGTCGAGGTCTTCGAGCGCGTCGGCCAGGTGCGCGATACGGCCGAAATGCCATCCCGCCTCACGCAGGGCGCCGGCGTTCTCGGGCCGGTTCGCGAGAATCGCGGTGTGCGCGAACAATTCCGCCGCGCAGAGCTGGGTCGGCGCGGTCAGCTCGGCGAGGGTGCTCTCGGGTGAATTCTCCAGCCGCAGTTGCGATTCGATCGCGGCGATCAGTGGTTCGACGTCGAGACCGAGGGGCTCGGCGGCGGCGCGGGCCCGGGTGTGCCACCGGGTGGAGACGCGGGTGAGCGGGCGGCGCGCCAGGCGGTGGGCATCGCCGTCGTCGACATGGTCGCGAATCTTGGCCGCGCCCAGCAGCAGTGAGGCGGTCGCGGCGAGGCGCACGCCGGGCGCGCCGGCGGCGACCACCTCGGCGCGGCGCATGCCGCGCAACGGGCAGGGGCCCGCGCCGGTGCGGGCGGACGGCTCGGATTGCTGTGCCTCGGTGAGTATTTCGAGGACAATGGCATCGGTATTGGTCGCCGCGCGCGCGAGCTGGCCGTGGCCGTCACGCAAACCCAGGCAGAGACCACACAGGTGGGTCTGCCAGGCCGACGGGTCGATACCGTGCCGCACCGCACTGTGCGCACACGGCTTCAGCAAGCCGAACAACGACGATCCCCATCCCCGGCCGAAGCGGCCGTCCTGCAACACGATCGCAGCGAACTGTGGCAGGCGAGGGGCGTGGCGGCAAGTCGGCCGGGCGACGGACGGCCCGGCGCCGGTCAGACCGGTTCGGTCTTCTTCTTACTGCCGGACAGACCGCGCCAGGCCAGATCGTCGAGCAGGTTCACGGCCTCGGCCATATCGATCTGCCCGCTGGCGACCCGGTCGGCGATGGCCTCGCCCGCGCCGATCACGGCCACCGACACCACCTCGAAATTGGTGCCCGGTTCGGCGTATTTGGCGCTGGATTCGAGCAGCTTGGCGGTCAGTTCGATGACCCGGTCCCGGCTGTTGGCGATCTCGGAGACGAAGGGCTGCTGGCCCAGCGCCTGCCGGTAGAGGACCTGCCAGGACAGCCGGTTCTGGTCCACGTAGGACAAGAAGGCCTCCAGGCCCGCGCGCAGCTGCTCGTGCGGGGTGAGCTTGGGGTTGCCCGCGACCGCGACCGCCTCGATGAACCGCATGCTCTCGCGGTGGATGCAGGCGCGGAAGAGCTCGTCCTTGGATCCGTAGTAGAGGTACAGCATCGGCTTGGAGATCTTCGCCTCGGCGGCGATGGCGTCCATGGAGGTGTCGTGGTACCCCTTGCGCGAGAAGACCTCCACGGCGGCGTCGAGCATCTGCTGCTCGCGCACCGCGCGAGGAAGCCGTTTCGTTCCGCCTGCCATTCACTCTCCTAAGACCGGACAGTCGACGCTCTCCACGAGCGTCGAAGTCCTTATCTTACTCCATGGTAAGTTCCATGAGCGTGAATTGCCGGTCCTTCGCCAATACCGCGCTCAACAGCGCTTTCGCGCCGCGGCGGGCCGATCCGTGAGAGGTACTCGAAACCGGAAGTTTGCTCAGCAGTGCGGCGCGGAGCCCTTGAACTTTGCCATGCGAAGCACCGAGGCATCCACCTGGGCTCCCGGTAGGCGGCCGCTGCTGACCGCGTCGACGAGCCGGTCGAGCACCTTCGGCACCGCGTCCGTGGTGATCCACAGCGCATTGTCGGCGCCCGCGATCAGGGCGGCCTCCACCGCGTCCTCGATGCTCATGCGATTGGTGATGGCCGCCATGCCGCCCAGATCGTCGGTGAAGATGACGCCGTCGAAGGGTGCTGCGCCGTAGCCGGTGCCCTGCCGCAGCAGTGCCATGGCCTGCGGGCTGATGCTGGCCGGCACATTCGGGGTGGTGAGTCCGGGCACATCCAGGTGGCCGACCATGACCGCCGCACCCGAATCGACCAGCTGCCGGAACGGCACCAGGTCCTTGTTCTGCAGCTGATCCAGCGGCGGGGTCTGTACCGCGCCGGTGTGCGAGTCGCCCGAGCCCGAACCGTGGCCCGGGAAGTGCTTCATGACGCTGCCCACCCCGGCGTCCTTGAAGGCCCGGATGAAGGCGCCCGCGTACTGCACCACCACGTCCGGGTCGTCGGAGAAGGAGCGGTCGCCGATCACCGAATCGTCGGGCTGGCTGCTGACATCGGCGTCGGGCGCGAAGTCCGCGGTCACGCCCAGCGCCTTCAGCTTCTGCGCGCGGTCGAGGCTGAAGGTGTAGAACTCGTCCGGGCTCATGGTCTGCGCGATCACCCGGGACGAGGGCGCGGCCCCGATCAGGTCCTTGGCGCGCGAGACCCGCCCGCCCTCCTCGTCGATGGTCACCATGAGCGGTGTCCGCGAGGCCTTCTGGACCGCGTCCACCTGGTGCTGGGCCAGCATGGCCTTGTCGGTCCAGCTGCCGATGAAGATGCCGCCGATCTGCTCGGTCTTCACCACGTTTTCGGCATCGGCCTCGCCGGTGACGCCGACGGTGAGCAGCTGCGCCAGCTTCTGTCGCAGGGTGAACTGCGACAGGTAGCCGGCCGCGCAATCCTGCTGCGCCGGAGTCGTCGGCGGCGGTGCGGCGATGGTGGTGGTGCTGCTCGGGGATCCGCTGCTGGTCTGCGCGGATTGGGTGGACGAGTTGTCGCTGCTGGAACAGCCGGACAGCACGAGTGCGGTCACCGCGACGACGATTCCCGGTACAAGGCGCATGCCCCGACCGTAGCCGGAGTTCTTCGATCTCCCGCTATCGACACCGCGTGCGCCACCACGCATGGCGCATTCACCCCTGCGGTAGCTCATGGTGACCACCGAAGGCCTGGCGCATGGCAGAAAGCACCTTGTCGGCGTAGAGCCCCTCGCCGCGGGAGGAAAAGCGCTGGAACAGGGCCGCGGACAGGACGGGGGCGGGCACGCCCTCGTCGATGGCGGCATCGAGGGTCCAGCGGCCCTCGCCCGAATCGGAGACGCGGCCGCCGAAGGAATCGAGGTTCGGGTCGGCGTAGAGCTCGGCGGCGGTGAGGTCGAGCAGCCAGGAGGCGACCACCGAACCGCGCCGCCACACCTCGGTGACCTCGGGTACGTCGATGTCGTAGCGGTAGTACTCGGGGTGTTCGAGCGGGGTGACCTCCGCGGAGTGCTCGGTGTCCTGGTGCTCGCCGGCATCGGCCCGGTGGAGGATGTTGAGGCCCTCCGCGTACGCGGCCATCGCGCCGTACTCGATCCCGTTGTGCACCATCTTCACGAAGTGCCCCGCACCCGCTGGGCCGCAGTGCAGGTAGCCCTGTTCGGCGGTGGAGGGCGTACCGGTGCGCCCGGGGGTGCGCGGCGCCGCGTCCACGCCGGGAGCGATCGACTTCAGCAGCGGGTCCAGGTGGGCGACGGTCTCGTTCTCGCCGCCGATCATCAGGCAGAAGCCGCGTTCGAGCCCGAACACGCCGCCCGAGGTGCCGATGTCCACATAGTGGATGCCCTTGGGCCGCAGGGCCTTTGCCCGCGCGATGTCCTCGTGGTAGCGGCTGTTGCCGCCGTCGATGATGATGTCGCCGGGTTCCAGCAGCCCGGCCAGCGTGTCGATGACCGCGCCGGTGGCGCCCGCCGGGATCATCACCCACACCACGCGCGGGGCGGTGAGCATGGCCACGAACTTGGGGAGTTCGGTGCTGCCCTGGAAGCTGTCGCCGAGTTCGGCGGAGAGTTCCTCGATGTGCTCCGGGTGGCGTTCGTAGCCGACGGCGGTATGCCCGTCCCGCACGATCCGGCGCACGATATTCGCGCCCATCCGGCCGAGTCCGATCATTCCGAGCTCCATGAGTGGTCTCCTCGCGTCGTACGGTTCCGATCCGTCTCGATTGTCCCCCAGCGGTGGGCCGCGAAATTTTTCCCATTCGGGCGGAACGGGTGTGTAACGCCCTGGAATGGGTGTCGATAGAAGGGATGGCTCCGTGCTGTTGCCAGACCCCCGACCCGGCAACCGCACGGAGCTCTATTTTTGCCCCCGATCATCGTTGCAGAAAGTTTTCTGACAGCTGAGGTGGATGGTCGTGAGCGGTGGAGATCCTGGCATTCGCCGACTTCTGAACTTGAAAATCGCCGCCGCATCGAGATTGCCGCCAGTGTGCTGTCATTCGCGGCGGGGATCGGATGCCGCGTGGACCGAGCAGCCGTGAGGTTCATGCCCGGGAAGTTCGGGGCAACCGTTCGGCATCGGTTGTGGATAGCGTTCTGAGGCATTCATTTTTCAGTACGACAGACGGGTACCCCATGGACTGGCTGGCTCACTTCATCCTCGGCTTCATCAGCACCATCTCCGCCTCCGCCTCGGGTGAGTACTGGTAGGCCGCTTCCGAAGAAACGCCGAAAGCGATGCGGCCCGGAAGATTCCGGGCCGCATCGCTTGGTACTGGGGGGTCGGGGGCACGGCCCCCGGGACCCTGTGTCAGAAGGCCGCTTCGTCCAGCTCCATGATGTCGTTGTCCAGGTTGGACAGGACGGTCCGGATCGAGGTCAGCTCCGGCAGCACGTTGCGGGCGAAGAACTGCGCGGTGGCGATCTTGCCCTGGTAGAACGGCTCGTTGGAGCCGTTGTCGAGGGCGTTGATGGCGACCTCGGCCTGGGCCAGCAGCAGCCAGCCGATGATCAGGTCGCCGACGGCCAGCAGGAAGCGGACCGAGCCCAGACCGACCTTGTAGAGCTCCTTCGGGTCCTGCTGGGCGCCCATCAGGTGCCCGGTCAGGGTCGCGGCCATGCCCTGCACGTCCTCGAGGGCGGTGGCCAGCAGCTTGCGCTCGGCCTTCAGGCGGCCGTTGCCACCCTCACGCTCGATGAACTTCTGCACCTGGCCGGCCACGTGGGCCAGCGCCACGCCGCGGTCGCGGGCGATCTTGCGGAAGAAGAAGTCCTGCGCCTGGATGGCGGTGGTGCCCTCGTACAGCGAGTCGATCTTGGCGTCGCGGATGTACTGCTCGATCGGGTAGTCCTGCAGGAAGCCGGAGCCACCGAAGGTCTGCAGCGAGTCGGTCAGGTACTGGTAGGCCCGCTCGGAACCGACACCCTTGACGATCGGCAGCAGCAGGTCGTTGACGCGGAACGCGGTGTCCTTGTCGGCGCCCGAGACCAGCTCGGCGATGTCGGCGTTCTGGTGCGCGGCGGTGTACAGGTACACGGCGCGCAGGCCCTCGGCGTACGCCTTCTGCATGGCCAGCGAACGACGCACGTCCGGGTGGTGGGTGATGGTGACGCGCGGGGCGGCCTTGTCGGTCATCTGGGTCAGGTCGGCGCCCTGCACCCGGGTCTTGGCGTACTCGAGCGCGTTCAGGTAACCGGTCGACAGGGTGGCGATGGCCTTGGTGCCCACCATCATTCGCGCGTTCTCGATGACGTCGAACATCTGTGCGATGCCGTTGTGGACCTCGCCCACCAGCCAGCCCTTGGCCGGAACGCCGTGGCCGCCGAAGGTGACCTCACAGGTGGCCGAGACCTTGATGCCCATCTTGTGCTCGACATTGGTGACGAACACGCCGTTGCGCTCACCCAGGGTGTCGGTGTCGAAGTCGAAGTGGAACTTCGGCACGTAGAACAGCGACAGGCCCTTGGTGCCCGGGCCGGCGCCCTCGGGGCGGGCCAGCACCAGGTGCATGATGTTCTCGAACAGGTCGTCGGAGTCGCCCGAGGTGATGAAGCGCTTGACGCCCTCGATGTGCCAGGAGCCGTCCTCCTGCTGGATCGCCTTGGTGCGGCCGGCGCCGACGTCGGAGCCCGCGTCGGGCTCGGTCAGCACCATGGTGGCGCCCCAGTTGCGGTCGGCGATCTTCTGAGCCCACTTCTTCTGCTCATCGGTGCCGTTGTTGTAGAAGACCTGCGCGAAACCGGCACCGGCGGCGTACATCTGGGCCGGCGGGTTGGCGCCGAGGACCATCTCGCCCAGGGCCCAGCCGACGACGGACGGGGCGCCGAGGCCACCGAGCTCCTCGCGGACCGGAACCTTGGACCAGCCGCCGTCCTCGAGGGCGCGGTAGGACTTCTTGAAGGAGTCGGGGAGGGTGACCGTGTGGGTCTCCGGGTCGAAGGTCGGCGGGTTGCGGTCGCCGTCGACGAACGAATCCGCCAGCGGGCCCTCGGCCAGACGACGGACCTCGTTCAGCATCTCCTTGACGGTGTCGGCGTCGAGGTCGCCGTAGGCGCCCGCGTCGAGCAGCTTCTGGATGCCGAGGAACTCGAAGAGATTGAACTCGAGGTCGCGAACGTTGCTCTTGTAGTGACCCATGGTCGTACTCACTCTCCATTGAGATGGGTGCGGTTCGGTGTGTGCCGTTCCCGCCCGTTAGGTCTCCACCGGGTAGACACCGTAAAGCAGCGCTACTGGCGGGTAACTTATGCGCCATGTTACCGACCGGTAAGAGGTGCGCCAAGGTCATCACCGCCGAATGTGACTGAAAGCACGCGAGTTGCCGGGACCTGGGGTTGCCGTGCTCGTCGCGGCCTGGTCGATCGAGGTCCGGCGGCGGCGGTCCGGTCCGCCGGTGTGCCGCGCGAGCCCGGTCCGTGCCCCTGATTACGGTGCCTACATGCGCATCGAGACGAGTGCCGGACCGGCGGAGGTGGAGATCGAGCGGCGCGGGCGGGCGAAGCCGCGGTTCCTGCTCGTGCTCACCCATGGCGCCGGCGGCGGCGTCGAGGCGAAAGACATACTGGCCCTGCGGGATTCGGCGGTGGAAATGGGCGGCGCGGTGGCGCTGGTGACCCAGCCGTACCGGGTGGCGGGGCGGCGCGCGCCGGGCAAGGCCGACGTACAGGACGCGGCGTGGCTGGAAATCATTGCGGCACTGCGGAAGAAGGTGCGCGGGGTGCCGGTGGTCCAGGGCGGGCGCAGCAATGGCGCGCGGGTGGCGTGCCGGACCGCGCGGGCGGCCGGAGCACGGGGCGTGGTCGCGCTGTCGTTCCCCCTGCATCCGCCCGGCAAGCCCGAGAAGTCGCGGCGCGAGGAACTGCTCGCTCCCGGCGATATCGAGGTCGTCGTGGTCAACGGCGCCCGCGACCCGTTCGGCATCCCGGAGGCCGCCGACGCGGCCGAGGTGCATGTCATTGCGGGACAGGCACATTCGTATCGGTCGGGGTTCGAGGAGATCGTCGCCGTGCTCACGCCGTGGCTGGAGCGCTGGTCCGCGAGCTGAACGCCGCACCGCGGCCCGCGCCTGTCCGACACGGCCTGCAGCGCACCGGAATTGCCGTCCACAGCTAGCGGGGTGCCGTCAGGAGGGGTCGAGCGCCGGCGGCTGCGGGGCCTCGAGGGCGAGCGGCTCGTCCCGGGGTTCCGGCGCGAGCCTGGTCGCCACCACCAGGGCGTCGATGGCGTCGCGGTCCTCGGTGGGGCGGTGCACGCGGTCGGCGATGCGGATGCGGATATCGGGCTCGGCGGGGGAGAGGTCGGCGAGGATGTCGGCCGGGGTGAAGGTCCGGGCCGGATCCTGCTCGCCGCCATAGCCTTCCGCCAGGTTCAGGGTGTCATTGCCGATCACCAGCAGGGTGCCCTCGGGGGAGAGCATCTCGGTCGCGCGCAGCAGCAGGGCGCGGCGGTCCGCGGCGGGCAGGTGCAGGAAGGCGAGCAGGATGAGCTCGTAGGGGCCGGTGATGCCGGCGCCGTCCAGCTGCATGACATCGGCGTGGATCCAGTGGATGCGCCCGCGCACCGAGCGCGACAGCCGCGAGGCGACGGTCCGGCCCTTGTCGATGCCGGTCTGGGAGAAGTCGACGGCGTCCACCCGCCAGCCGTGGGTGGCCAGCCACAGCGCGTTCCGGCCCTCACCGCACCCCAGGTCCAGCACCCGCGGCAGCTCCGTCCGCGGCTCGCCGATCCCGCCGCCGACCGGAGCCCGCCGCTCCAGCCCGAAGACCTGTTCGACCACCGTGGCATTCGGAGGTGCGCCCCACACCAATTCGGTATTGGCGTAGTGCTCGTCCCATTCGGCGGCATCCATGGGGACGAGTCTATGAGCTGTGCGCCGAGACGAGTTCGGCCGCGAACGCGGAGGCGTTCGCGGCCGAGTGTCGCATCGGGGTTTCCCCGAGAATCGAGTTTCTACAGCGTGGTGTGCATCAGCAGCACGTTGTACTGGCTGTGGACCGTGGTGAGGAAGTACAGGTCACGCCCGGTCTGGTACGGGAAGATGTACGGCGCGTACGCCGTCGGCAGTTCCCGCGTGTCGATGAGCACCGACGGTGCGCTCCAAGGGCCTTCGGGACTCGGCGAGGTGTACATGACCACCGAGTTCCACGGATCCGTGGTGAGCATGACGTACTGGCCCAGGTAGTCGTTCCACTGCACCGACATCTCCGCCATGCCGCCGCCGATCACCGGCTGCGCCGCATTGACGTCCTTCTGCCACTTGCCGCCGTCCCAGTACTCGTACGCGCCCATATCGGTGACCGCCCCTTCGGGGACGCGGGCGACGTATGCCGGGTGGTTGCGGCCGGATGCGGTGCCGAACTCGTAGAGGAACCCGTCGCGCTTGACGAAGGCGTTCATCTGGAAGTTCGTGTTGCCGCCGTCGTCGGGGCGGCGGGTGGCGGGCAGCTCCACCCAGTTCTCGCCGTTGTCGCCGGACACCGCGAGGCTGGAGTAGTTGGTGGTCCACTGGCCCACGTCGTCCCAGCTCTTCACCGACATCAGACTCATGAACTGGGTGCCGCCGACCGAGACGCCCGCGGTGGGGATGCGGCTGATCTCGATGAACGGGATCTTCGGGCTGGGGATCAGATCCCTCGCCTGGCCGAAGATGTCGCGCACCACCGAGTCGAAGTAGATACCGTTCGCAGGGTCCTGGGTGTGTGAGCGCAGCAGGATGTTCGAACGCCACGCCCAGGTGCTACCGACCAGCAGATTCGGCAGGCCCAGGCCGGCGGTGTCACCGAACGCGGTGAGCATCTCGCCGTTTCCGTTGTCCCACATGATGCCCAGGTCGGTCCCGAGCACGTTGTAGGTCTGGGTGTTGTTGGGGCTGGCCATTCCGGTGACCTGGAAGACCGCCTTGGTGCGGCCCGGCAGCTGCGGCAGACCGTTCGAGCCGTTCAGCACCGGAATCGGGTTGATTGCATTCGGATTGGCTGCAGCCGGCGTGGTCACGGTAAGGAGCAAGGCCGTGGCACCTGCTATCGCGGAAAGCAGCAGCGGGGCGGTCTTGGTCAATGCGGTGCTTCCTCCGGGTCTCGCCGAATAATGCGCGGACACACCGTATGTGACGGGCCGCACAATGCGTTCGACTCGTTGGCAAAGTGTGAAAATGCTAACAGCCATACCCGAAATTCGGGGCTTGCAAACCGGGTTATTTGCCGTGAATTGGCTTACTTTCCATTCCTACCATGGTCGAGCGCCTGCTTCAGGATCAGCGGCAGCTGCGTGGCGCGTTCCACGGCCAGGGTCCGGCGCACCGACGCGTGCCAGGAGCGGTCGAAAAGTTTCTTGGCGCCGGCCACCGCCTGCGGGGAGCGGGCGGCGATGCGGTCGGCCAGTTTCTCGGCGGCCGCGCGCGGGTCGGCGGTGACCTCGGTGACCAGGCCGATGCGCTCGGCGTAGGCGGCGTCCACGGGGTCGGCGGTCATGGTGAGCAGCAGCGCCTGATCGAGGCCGATGAGCCGGGACAGGGTGGCCGCGCCGGTCATGTCCGGGATCAGCCCGTGCTTGGCCTCCATGACCGCGAACTCCGAATCCGGTGTGACGAACCGGAAATCGGCGGCCAGCGCGATCTGCAGTCCGCCGCCGTAGCAGCGCCCGTGCACCACGGCGATCACCGGCTGCGGCAGTCGCCGCCAGGCCCAGCAGGCCTCCTGGAAGGTATTGGTGCCGCGCCAGGGCAGCGGGATGAAGTTGCGCACCACGTCCAGCGGGTTGCCCATGGCCTTGGCGATATCCAGGCCGGAGCTGAAGCTGGGTCCGTTGCCGGACAGGATGACGGCGCGAATGTCGGAGCGCTTCCCGATGATCCCGGCGACCCGGACCAGCTCGTTCAGCATGTCGATGGTCAGGCCATTGTGCTTGTCCGGCCGGTCCAGGGCCACGTACGCCCGGTCGCCGTCGAAGGTGAGGGAAACGTTGTGGCTCACGGTCTTTCCTTATCCGAGCTGGTCCAGGAGCAGGCGCGCACAGCCGGCCGGATCGTCGAAGAAGGGCGTATGGCCGCTGCCGTGCAGGGTGACGTGCCGCGCGCCGGGCAGTTCCGCGCGGGCGCGCCGGGACTGCGTGGCGTACGTGAGCAGAATGTCACGGTTGCCCCAGGCGATGGTGATGGGGACGTCGCCGAGGGCAGTGCGGTCGGGGAGCCGGAAGCCGGTGAAGGAGGCCAGCGCGGCATCGAAGCCCGCCGCGCCGAGCAGGCCCTCGACGGTGTCCACGGCCACCTGGGCGTCTATCGCCCACGGCTTGCCGAACACCAGCCCGAGGAAAGTGGAACGGCCGACGACGTTACCGAGCACCGCGGGCACGGCCGGATGCAGCACCCTGGAGAGCTGCTTGGCGCGGCCCAGCGCCTGCTGGCACCAGACGCGGCCCGCGGTGTCCCAGAACGCGATGGGGGAGTAGGCGGTGACCGAGCGCGCCAGGCCCCGCGCGGCCAGGTCCAGCGCGATGCCGCCGCCCATGGAATTGCCTGCCAGATGGGGATTCTCGATGCCCTCGGCGGCGAGGAATTCGACCAGGGCGTCGGCGAGGGTGGAGACGGTGGTGTGCTCGATCGGTGCGCTGTCGCCGAATCCGGGCAGGTCCACCGCGATCACGTCGAAGGATTCGGCCAGGGCGCCGATGATCGGCTCCCACACCTGCCAGCGGCTGCCGACGCCGTGCACGAGCACGAGGGGGTCGCCGCTGCCGGTCCGGTAATGGTTCAACTTCGTCATGCCCGACGCTCCCCTGTCCTGATCCCTGCGAATCTCACCCTACAGTCGTTGACGTGTCGCCAACAGGCGGGAAAATTCTGCTCCGGCGGTACGATAAAAGGTATGGCAACCCGGAAAGTGACACTGTCGCTGGACGAGGCGGCCTGGTCCTATGCACAGGACGCCGCCGCCCGCGCGGGCATGTCGCCGTCGGCGTGGATCTCCCGCGCCGCGCGCCGCGAAGCCGTGCGGCTGGGGTGCGGCCCGGTGCCGGACCCGGTCGAACTCGCCGCGGCCGACGAGGCGGAAAAGCTCGCCGCCGAAAAGGAGCTGCGTGCGCAGGGGTGAACTCTGGGTCTACCACCCGCACGGCACCACCCGAACCCGCACCATCATCCTCATCTCGAGCGACGGCATCAACGAATCGCCGCGCCCCTGGCTGATCGCCGCCGAGGTCGAGGCCGGGGATCCCCGGGACATCCTGGCCGTGCCCATTCCGGGCCACGGCTGGGTCCACGCCGGCAATCTGGGCCGCATCTATCGTGGCTGGTTGGAGCGTCGCATCGCCGAAGTCGACAGCGAAACGGCCGAGCGAATCGACACAGCGCTGCGCGCCGCCATGGATCTGTGAGAGGGTGCCTGCGGCAGTTCTCCCGTCGAACCTCGAGAGTAGAGGCACCAGTGCGCATTTCCTTGTTGGCCGCCGCGCTCGTCGCGCTTCCCCTGCTGGCCGCGTGCGGCGGCAGCGGCGACAAGCCCGCCGATGTCACCCAGGCTGATGTGTCCAAATCCCTGCAGGCCGGTGGTCTCGAAGCCAAGTTCGCCGACTGCGCCGCGAAAGTCTTCGTGGAACAGGGTATTTCGCAGGACGGACTGCGTCGCATGATCAAGAACGACGCCAAGTCCGGCAATGTGACGGACATGGAGTCGGCCGGCATGAGCAAGGACGACACGGACAAGGCGCAGGCCGCGGCCACCAAGATCGTCACCGCCTGCATGCAGTCGGCGCAGTAGCGCCGCGGTCACCGCGGTAGCGCGATCGTCACCGCGATCGCCGGGGGCCTTGGCGGCCCGCGGTTTTCGATCTCCGCTTGTCAACTCCGGGGTGCCGGTGTGCAATCTCAGCATCGACCGGGATCGGCCCGGCGTCCGGGAGGGATCACAAATGCGGAAATCCGTCGTCGTGGTGGCGCTGTTGGCGCTGCCGCTGCTGTCCGCGTGCAGCAATGACCAGCAATCGGCCACCCCCGCCACCACGACCGCACCCACGGTGACCGCCACCTCGGCGGCCGCGACCAGCGTGTCCGGCGCGCCTGCCACCTCGGCGGGGGCGACCACCAGCCCGGGCGGCAGCGCGCTGACCGCCGAGCAGATCTCGAAGGCCTTGCAGGACAAGGGCAAACTCGGTCAGCAGACCGCGGACTGTGTGGCCGGTATCTACCTTCAGGAAGGCCTGTCCGACAGCGGCATCCAGAAGATCATCGACAGCGCCAACGGCACCAACCCGGCCAAGGTCAGCCTCGGCACCGAGGATCTGATCAAGGCGGGCAAGGCCACCAAGCGAATCGCCACGGAGTGCGTCAAGTAGTGCGGTGACATGCGGAAGGTCCTGCTGTGGCAGGTGAAAGGCCCCCGTCCGATGGACGGGGGCCTTTCACGTGGAGCCGGTGACGGGAATCGAACCCGCAATTCGACCTTGGGAAGGTAGCGTGTTGCCACTACACCACACCGGCGCGGTCCTGCTTGCGCACGCGACTCTATCAGACCACTTCTCGCCCGGTGCAACTTCTCGGATCTCCTCGCAGGTCGCGGTCGGGTGAGCGCGGGTGTGTCCGGCCCCCGGGTTCCCCGTGTCGGGGGCGACGCGCCGAAGATCGCGGAGCTCTTTCGCAGAAGCAGCTGGTTCCGCCTACGGGCGGTCGTAGACTGGCCCGCAGGGTCGAAAACCCGTCCACCACAGGAAGTTTGGATGCGCTGAACGTTAGCTGAAGCGTGCGCTCGGTGCTCCTGCTCGGCGGTCGAGGAGGACGTATGACCGCGGTGCCCGCTCGTGAAGTTCCCGAGGTCGAACCCGTGCGGCCATTTCCACGGCGGATGGGACCCCAGGGGTCGTATCTGTGGAAGGCCATCACCACCACCGATCCCAAAATGCTCGGGAACATGTACCTGTTCACGGCCATGGCGTTCTTCCTGGTCGGCGGCCTGATGGCGCTGCTGATGCGGACGGAGCTGGCGCGGCCGGGCATGCAGTTCCTGACGCCGGAACAGTTCAACCAGCTGTTCACCATGCACGGCACCATCATGCTGCTGTTCTATGCGACGCCCATCGTCTTCGGATTCGCCAATGCGGTGCTGCCGCTCCAGATCGGCGCGCCGGATGTCGCCTTTCCGCGGTTGAACGCGCTCAGCTACTGGCTCTACCTGTTCGGGGCCACCATGGCGACCGCCGGATTCATCACGCCGGGCGGCGCGGCGGACTTCGGCTGGACCGCCTACACCCCGCTCAGCCTGGCCGAACACGCGCCGGGCGTGGGCGCGGACCTGTGGATCATGGGCGTGGCGGTGTCCGGCGTCGGCACCATCCTGGGCGGGGTCAATATGATCACCACGGTCATCTGCCTGCGCTGCCCCGGCATGACCATGTGGCGCATGCCCATCTTCACCTGGAACATCCTGGTCACGAGTGTGCTTGTGCTGCTGGCGTTTCCGATCCTCACCGCGGCGCTCATGGGCCTGGAGGTGGATCGGCACCTGGGCGGGCACATCTACGACTCGGCCAATGGCGGGGTCATCCTCTACCAGCATCTGTTCTGGTTCTTCGGGCATCCCGAGGTCTATATCGTGGCGCTGCCATTCTTCGGGATCGTGACCGAGATCTTCCCGGTGTTCAGCCGCAAACCGCTGTTCGGCTACACCACGCTGGTGTACGCGACGCTGGCCATCGGCGCGCTGTCCATCGCGGTGTGGGCACACCACATGTACGCGACGGGATCGGTACTGCTGCCGTTCTTCTCGTTCATGACCTTCCTCATCGCGGTGCCGACCGGGGTGAAGTTCTTCAACTGGGTCGGCACCATGTGGCGCGGGCAGCTGACCTTCGAGACACCCATGCTGTTCTCGGTGGGCTTCCTGGTGACATTCCTCTTCGGCGGGCTCTCGGGCGTCATCCTGGCCTCGCCGCCGCTGGACTTCCACGTCTCGGACACGTATTTCGTTGTGGCGCACTTCCATTACGTGCTGTTCGGCACCATCGTGTTCGCCACTTTCGCCGGCATCTACTTCTGGTTCCCCAAGATGACCGGGCGGCTGCTGGACGAACGGCTCGGGAAACTGCATTTCTGGACCACGTTCCTGGGTTTCCACACCACGTTCCTGGTGCAGCACTGGCTGGGTAACCAGGGCATGCCGCGCCGCTACGCGGATTACCTGCCGAGCGACGGATTCACCACGCTCAACACCATTTCCACCATCGGCTCGTTCATTCTCGGATTCTCGATGGTCACGTTCGTGTGGAATGTCTTCAAGAGCTACCGCTACGGCGAAGTGGTGACCGTCGACGACCCCTGGGGTTACGGCAATTCCCTGGAATGGGCCACCACCTGCCCGCCGCCCCGGCACAACTTCTACGAACTGCCGCGCATCCGCTCCGAGCGCCCCGCATTCGAACTGCATTACCCGCACATGGTCCCCCGTATGCGCGCCGAGGCCCACGCCACCTGGGGTCTGCGTAAACCGAAACAGGTCATCAAGGTGTTCACGCCGGAAAACCCGCCGGTAGAGCACTGAAAGATCGCGGCCCGTCTCGTTCTGGAGCGAGCGGAGCGACTGCGCGCAGCGGAGGAGCGGAGGGCGGGAAGAACGAGACCTGGGGGGCCGCGATCCGCCCGGAGCGAAGCGGAGGGCAAAATGGCACAGTGCTGCTTAGTGATCGCGACATCCGTAAGGAAATCGCCAATGGACGTCTCGGGGTCGAGCCGTTCGACGAGAAGCTGGTGCAGCCGTCGAGTATCGATGTGCGGCTGGACAGTCTCTTCCGGGTGTTCAACAACACCCGCTACACGCATATCGATCCGGCGCAGCGGCAGGACGAGCTGACCACCCTGGTGGAACCTGTCGAGGGGGAGCCGTTCGTGCTGCATCCCGGTGAATTCGTGCTCGGCTCCACACTCGAGGTGTGCTCGCTGCCCGACGATCTGGCCGGCCGGCTGGAGGGCAAGTCCAGCCTGGGTCGGCTGGGCCTGCTCACCCACTCCACCGCGGGCTTCATCGACCCCGGATTCAGCGGGCACATCACGCTGGAACTGTCGAATGTGGCGAACCTGCCGATCACCCTGTGGCCCGGTATGAAAATCGGGCAGCTGTGTCTTATCCGGCTCACCAGTCCGGCCGAGCACCCGTACGGCAGTGCCGCGGCGGGCTCGAAATATCAGGGTCAGCGGGGGCCGACGCCGTCGCGGGCCTATCTGAATTTTCCCGTGTCCAAGTGAGTTGCATTACGGGGTAGCGGTTTCGACCCGGCGCGCGGCGTAATTCGGCCGCTGCCTGGACAGTTGACCGTCGTCCGTGGCGCGAATACGCCGTCCGATGGGCGGGTACCGCGGGTGTACGGATGGCCCGGTACGTCGTAAGGTGGCGACGACGGGTGTGTGTCGACGAGATGGGCAGCGGATGAGTTCGGTTCTGGGAGTTTCGGTGGGGGCGGGCGCGGTTCGCGTCGCACGTCCGTTCACCGGCGATTCCGCCGAATCGGCCGCACGCAATTTCGGCGCGCCCCCACAGCAGCGATACGCCCGGGCCCGCAGCGGATTCGACGGCCCGCCGGACGCGTTCGACGTGCAGGCGGTGCCGGTCGGCGAGCGCCGGGTCGACGAGCTGGTCGCCGACGCCGTCGGGGCGGTGCTCGCCGCGGATTCGCGGATCAGCGCCACCGCCATCGCCTACCGGGACGAGAATCACGCGCGGGCCATCCGGGCCGAGCTGGCGCGGCGGCAGTTCACCAATTACGAGCTGGTGCCCGACGTGGTGGCGGCGCTGGAATTCCTCGAATACTCCGGGGAGCTGCAGGGTTTCGGCACCGTCGCGCTCTATGACCTAGGCGCGTCCGGGTTGTCGGTGACGGTCGTCGATACCGGCACCCGGCAGGTCTGCTTCAACGAACGCACCAGCGATATCAGCGGCGACTATCTCGACGCGCTGATCCGCGAACAGCAGATCGCCTCCGGGCGAATCGCTCATCCGCCGGACCACACCGGGCTCATCGCGCTCGACAAGCTCTGCCGCGAGGCCAAGGAGCAGCTCTCCAGCAGCAGCGCCGTGGCGCTGCCCTCCACCGAGGGCCTGGTGCTGCTGTCGCAGGAGAACTTCGAGGCCCTCATCATGCTGGCCGTCGAATCCTCCGCCCGCATGACGCGCGATGTCATCCTGCGCTCCGAGCAGCCGGTGCAGGCGGTCGCCCTGCTCGGCGGCTGCGCCCAGATTCCGCTGGTGGCAAAGGTTTTACGACGCTGGCTGGGTGTCCCCGTCATCGTCCCGGCCGCCCCCGACACCGTGGTCACCCGCGGCGCGGCCATGCTGGCCCGCCCGGTCCTGCACCGGCCCGCACCCGCGCCCTTCCCCGCCGCCCCGCGCGAGGACGCCGTACCCACACCCCCGGAGCCCAGCCAGTCCTGGCCGGCTCGCCCGGGTGCGGCGGAGAAATTCGGCCGCCGCCGTGAGGTCAGCCTGGCCGGCGTCGCCGTCGGCGCGCTCGTCGTGGTGGCCGCCATCGGTATCACCCTCGGCTGGGGATCCCAAGTCCTGACCCATGATTCGCAGCGCCAGGACGCCGTCACCAGCTCGGTCCCGGCCAGCACCACCCGCCCCTCCACCGAACCCGGGGCCGCATCGCCCACCACCACCGACGCCACCAACGAGTCCCTGGCCGCACCTCAGCCTCACACCTACACCACAACCACCACCGAGGCCCCCACCACCACGCCCGGCCCGAACACCATCACGATCATCCCGGGCCTCCCACCCGTGGTCGTCCCCACTCTCCCCCCGCTCTTCCCACCCGCTCCGCCCCAGCAAGCGCGCTGACGCTCCCCGTCGAGCCCGAAAGCCGTTGTGGGCCAGACCTATCAACTGTTCGCAGCCGCGACCAGGGCCGGGAACGAGCCTGGCAGCCGCCAGCGGGGTTTGGTGGCGCAGCCCCCAAGTGCCCTTCTCCCTGGGGGTTTGGGGGCGAAGCCCCCATCAGTCCGGGGGTTCGGGGGCGAAGCCCCTGAGAGTTTCGAGAGTCGAAAAGAGCCGAGTCCGCCCCGTCGACTGCCAGGAGGGGCGGACTCGGTGGTGCGAGGACCGGCTGCGTTCAGTCCTCGCTTTCCGCTCCCACCGCCAGAGCTGTCGTGATGATCGCCGACAGGGGTGGGAGTGTGGAACCACGTGCGGGTGGCGTCACCCAGTGGCAGCCCTCGCGCGTCCAGCGGCCGAGGCCGGTGGGGAGCATGACCGCGCTGCCGATGGCCGGAATGCCGATATCGAGCCGGTTGAGCGCCATCATGATCTGGTCGCCGGGCCGCGAATCCGGTTCGGCCAGAAAGCTCCAGCGAATCTGCCGGGCCAGCATGGGCCCGCCGCAGCGCTGCTGTTGCAGTGCGCCGCGCACCATTTCGGCTCGCGCGACCGGTAGGTGCAGCACCCCGATCTGCGCGCTGACGGGAAGCATGACGAATCCGCCGCGTTCGATGACCGGCAGCGCGAACTCGTGCCGGTAGTACGAAACCCAGTCCTCGACTGTTCTGAGCCTGTCCGCGTTCACGTCCCCGCCTCCTTCCCCCGGTCACCAGGGTCGCGCACCGGAGCCACGGTGAGAACGCCCGCACACCCGCCTTCCGCTGCCTTTCCGCCGCCACTATTACCGGTGCGTATAACGCCTGGTACCGAGAAGGTTTCGGATGTGGTCGCGGCCACTTTCCGCTCGTACCCTGGAGTTCGGAGTTCGTTCGGAAGGGATGGCACCGTGGTCCGGCACTGGTCAGGCAAAGAGGCCCGGGCCCTCCGCGATGCCAAACGCATGAGTATCCGGGAGTTCGCCGCCCACCTGGGTGTGCACGAACGACTGGTCTCGAAATGGGAGGCCGGGGGCGATCGGGTGCATCCCCGCCCCATCAATCAGGCCGCCCTCGATACTTCCCTTGCCAGGTCCGACGATGTTGTGCGGGCACGGTTCGCGGCCTTGATCGACCAGCCCTTGATCGACCGCCCCGCCGTTCCCGGTTTCGATGTGCGCCAAGGCGGTTCCGAGTTTCGGAGCGGGATGCCGGCGCAGGCCAGTTATTCCAGCGACGCGGAACTGCTGGCACTCGTCGATACGGGTGCGATGAGGGGCGATGCGTTAGCGGCGATTTCGGAGAGGGATCTGATCATGGCGGCTGCTCACGAAGCAAGCGAGCACGCAGGGAGGGCCGAGGGCACCAATGTGGGTGCGACCCTGCTGGAACAGCTCGATGCGGATGTCACGCGCATCGCCAACGATTACGTACACATGCCGCCGGTGCCGATGATGGTGGAGATGCTGCGGGTGCGGCGTCGGGTGTACCGGTTGCTGGAAGGCCATCAGCGTCCGTCCGATACGGCGCACCTGTACCTCTTGGCGGGCACCCTGTCCGGTCTGCTGGCGAATGCCAGTACGGATCTGGGCTATTTCGACGCGGCCGGTGAACAGGCAAGGGCCGCTTGGGCTTACGCCGAACTGTGCGAGCACGATCCGCTGCGCGCCTGGACCCGCGGCATGCAGGCGCTCATCGAGTACCGGTCCGAGCGGCCGCGCCGCGCGGTCCTGCTGGCCCAGAGCGGCCAGCGCTACGCCGAATCCGCGACCTCGCGGGTGCGGCTGCTGAACATCGAGGCCCGCATCTGGTCGCGGCTGGGCAGCACCGCCGACACCGAGCGCTGCATCCGCGCCGCCGATGACGCCCGCGACAGCGAATCCAGCGACAACCTGCACGACGAGGTCGGCGGCGTGTTCGGGTTCAACCAGCCCAAGAGTCACTACTACGCCGGCGCCACCTATATCCATCTGGGCCAGGCCGAGCCCGCCCTGGACGCCACCAGCCGGGCCATCGACCTGTACGTGAACGGCCCGACCGACAAGCGCTCCTACGGCGCGGAGTCGCTGGCCCGGGTGGACAATGCGGCCGCCCACCTGATCAACGGCAGCCTCGACGGCGCCGCCGCCGCGCTGGAGCCGGTGCTGGAACTGGACGAGGACAAGCGGATCGCGCAGTTGGAGGAACGGCTCAGCGCGGTGCGCCAGCGGCTGGCCGGCCCGGAGTTCCGGGACGCCGGTGAAGCACAGGACCTGGACGAGCGGATCGAGGACTTCTGCGGCTCCACCGCCGCCCGCAGCGTGCTGCCGCCCGATACCTCGAGGTAGCCGCCCCGCTACCGTCCGGTAGCCGTGTGCTGGACACGAAGAAACCTGGTTGCGGGCGAATGGCACCATTAACGGGGTGAGCCCATCGAGTCACCTTCCGCACCGGTCCCCCCGCGTCCTGGAACAGTCCACCAAACTCCAGAACGTGCTCTACGAGATCCGGGGTCCGGTACACGCGCACGCGGCACGGTTGGAGGCCGAGGGGCACCGGATTCTGAAGCTGAACATCGGCAATCCCGCGCCGTTCGGATTCGACGCGCCCGACGTCATCATGCGCGACATCATCGCGGCGCTGCCCTACGCGCAGGGCTACTCGGAGTCCAAGGGCATCCTGCCGGCGCGGCGGGCCATCTTCACCCGCTACGAATTGGTGCCCGGCTTCCCGGAATTCGATGTGGACGACGTCTACCTGGGCAACGGCGTCTCCGAGCTGATCACCATCGTCATGCAGGCGCTGCTCGACAATGGCGACGAGGTGCTCATCCCCGCGCCGGACTATCCGCTGTGGACGGCCATGACCTCGCTCGCGGGCGGCACCCCGGTGCACTACCTGTGCGACGAGTCCAATGACTGGCAGCCGGACATCGCCGACATGGAATCCAAGATCACGGACAAGACCAAGGCGATCGTCGTGATCAACCCCAACAACCCCACCGGCGCGGTGTACTCCGCCGAGGTGCTGCAGCAGGTGGTGGACCTGGCCCGCAAGCATCAGCTGCTGCTGCTGGCCGACGAGATCTACGACAAGATCCTCTACGACGGCGCCAAGCACATCTCGCTGGCGACGCTCGCCCCGGACCTGCTGTGCCTCACCTTCAACGGCCTGTCCAAGGCGTACCGGGTGGCGGGCTACCGCTCGGGCTGGCTGGTCATCACCGGTCCCAAGGATCACGCGGGCGGCTTCCTGGAGGGCATCGACCTGCTGGCCTCCACCCGGCTGTGCCCGAATGTGCCAGCGCAGCATGCCATTCAGGTGGCGCTGGGCGGACATCAGAGCATCGACGACCTGGTGCTGCCGGGCGGGCGGCTGCTCGAGCAGCGGGATGTGGCCTGGGAGAAGCTCAATACCATTCCGGGCGTCTCGTGCGTGAAGCCCACCGGCGCGCTGTACGCGTTCCCGCGGCTGGACCCGGAAGTCCATGAGATCCACGACGATTCGAAGCTGGTGCTGGATCTGCTGCTGCAGGAGAAGATCCTGATGGTGCAGGGGACCGGGTTCAACTGGCCGCACCACGACCACCTGCGCATCGTCACGCTGCCGTGGGCGCGGGACCTCTCGGTCGCCATCGAGCGATTCGGGAACTTCCTCGGGAGCTATCGCCAGTAATTCCAGCCGGAAATTCTCGATCACCGGGTACGCGCGGGGTACGCTGGGGTACCGGCGCGCCTTCGCGAATACCCGGTCCGACCTGCGGTTATTCGATCTTGTCCGCCTGTGGACACCCCTGCTCGGGGTGGATGGCGCGGGTGAGACCCTGGCTAAAACAAACCGCTGGTACGAAAAAGTTGGGTTTTTAGAGACTTAGCTAGCGCAAAGAACCGTCTTTTGTGTACAGTGGTCCTCGGCACTCAGGTGCCCGGCCGGACCGCCTACCCCCCCTGGGCCGTCCGGCCCTGGTTAGCCGGCCTACCCCCCCTGGGCCGCTGACCCGGGCGGCGGAGACATCCCCCTGCTCTCCGCCGCCCCTCCCACACTCTCCCCCGCCTCCCCGGGCCTTCAGCGGACGGCTTGAAGCCTTTGTCGGGTTCGCGTCCGTGCCTGCGTTGGGAGCCGAGATGATTTCAGGGGTACCCGGTGAGTTACCCCGAACGTTGCGAAATCAGTTGTCGCCTTGGGAATCGGGGAGAACCTTCGTCTGATGGGCGGGGAGTACCTCTCAGCATGTCAGGAATGGTTTTCGTTTAGGCTCCTCGGGTGAGCGATCACCAGCACTCTCATCATCACCATCACGACCACTCCGGGCCTATTGCTATCGGGACTAATGCTGCACGCGTTGTCGTCGGGCTATTGGCGGTGATCGGGGTGGCGGTGGTTGTCGGGCTGGTTTGGCTTTGGCCCAGTTCTCAGCACATCGATATTCCGTTGCCCATGCAGAACGGGGGCGGGGGTGCGGTGCACTCCGAGGCGGGGACCGTGGTCAAGCAGGATCTCGGGCCCTGTGGGGATGTGTCGAACGGGAAGGTTTTCACTGTTGAGCCGGAGTTGCTCGCGGCGGCTCAGCGGCAGTGTGCGCGGAGTGTGATCTCGATCGATTCGGGGGCGGACAAGGGGAGTTGGACGGTCTTCGTCAATTCGCCTACGCCGGATCAGCCGAATTTGCGGGTGGGGGACAAGATTCGGATTGTGCCGCAGGCGGCGCCGAAGACGCCGCAGGATCCGGGCGGGGCGACGCTGTACTCGTTCGATGATTTCGCGCGTGGGTTGCCGTTGAGCATCATCGGGATCGTTTTCGCGGTGGTCATTATCGCGGTGGCGCGGTGGCGGGGGTTGCGGGCGTTGATCGGGCTCGTCATTGCGTTCGGGGTGCTGGTGATGTTCCTGCTGCCGGCGCTGCTGGACGGGAAACCGGCGATACCGGTGGCGCTGGTCGCGGGGGCGGTGATCCTCTACTCCGTGTTGTATCTGGCGCACGGGGTGAATCTGCGCACCAGTTCGGCATTGCTGGGGACGCTGACCTCGATGGTGCTGGCGGCGGTGCTGTCCTGGGTGTCGTTGGAGGCCACCCACCTCACCGGGTTGTCCGAAGAGCAGAACACCAATGTCGCCGCCTATATCCAGCACGTGAGCATTACCGGGCTGCTGCTGGCCGGATTCATCATCGGCTCGCTCGGTGTGCTCAACGATGTCACCATCACCCAGGCCTCGGCTGCCTTCGAGCTGGCGGCGCTGGACCAGAAGGCCAACCGTCGCAGCATCTTCTCCGCGGCCATGCGGGTCGGCCGGGACCATATCGCCAGTACCGTCTACACCCTGGTGCTCGCCTACGCCGGTGGGGCGCTGCCGCTGCTGCTGCTGTTCAGCGTGGCCGGGCGGCCCATACGGGACGTGCTGACCGGCGACGCGGTGGGCATCGAGATCGCGCGGTCGGCGGTCGGCGGTATCGCGCTGGCCCTGTCGGTGCCGCTCACCACCGCCATCGCGGTGCTGCTGGCCCGGCCGCTGGGCGCCAAGCCGGCCGAGGTGCGCGCAGGTGCGGGCGCCAAGCGGACGCGAAGTGCGGGGGCGCAACGGAATACGCCGCGCCGCGCGGGTGGGCCGCGCACCGGATCCCAGCCCGCGATGCGTCGTGCCGGTGATCCGCGCACCGGCGAGTACCCCTCGGGTTCGCAACCGGTGGTGCGCCGAGGTGCTCAGCCGAGCGGACCGCACAGCGGGGAGCAACAGGCCGTGCCGAGAACCGGTGCGCAACAGCGGGATTCATGGACCGGGGAACAGCCCGTGGCGCGAACCGGCGCCCAGCCCGGTGTTTCCGGTGGGAGTGAGTCGCCGACGGTGCCGAGAACCGGTGTGGTGCAGCCGAATCCGAATCCGAATCCGCCGGAGGAGCGGCAGTACACGACCTCGTCGTGGTTCAATCCGAGCGAGCCGTGGTCGGATTCGGGTACGCGGGGCCAGGCCCGGCAGCCGGATCAGGGGTGGCAGCAGGATCAGGGCTTCTCCGATGATCAGGGGTGGCCGCCCGAGCCGCCGCGTGGCGGACGGCACTCCCGGCCCTGATTCCGGGCGGCGACCGTCAGTGTGTGTTCCGCGCCGCCTCGCAGAGCGCCGATACGCCGTCGGCGTCCGTGGCGAAATGATCGAAGCCACTGGGCACTCCGAATTCGGCGAAGGAGACCTCGGAGTCGGACTGCGGGCGGCCGGGCACCGGAATGCGCACGGCCGCATGCAGATCGCGGGTTCCGGTCAGCTCGATCACCCGGCGGGCATTGTCGGCCCGCAGGCCACCACAGGCCATCACGTCGATGCGGCCGTCGGCCAGCGTCACCAGCCGGCCGATCAGGGCTGCGCCGTCGAGCACCGACTCCTGGCGGCCCGAGGTGAGCAACCGGGTGAAGCCCAGCTCCAGTAATTGGTCGAAACCCGCGTACGGATCCGCGCACACGTCGAACGCGCGGTGGAAGGTGACCTCCAGCTCGTCCGCGGCGGCCAGCAGCTCGGTATTGGCGGCCGGATCGACATGGCCGTCCTCGTCGAGGACGCCGATCACCACCCCGTGCGCACCCGCCGCCCGCACCCGCTCGATATCGGTGCGCATCAGCGCCACCTCGTCGGCCGAATAGCGGAAGTCGCCCGGTCGCGGCCGGATCAGCACATGTACCTGAGTGTGCCCCGCCGCCTCGACCGCCGCCTCGATGAGCGCCGGCCCGGGCGTGAGTCCCCCGACCGTCAGCCCGGTACACAATTCCACCCGCGCGGCCCCCGCCTGTTCGGCGATCCGGACCCCGTCCAGAGACTCCACCCCGATCTCGACCCGCACCGCCCGCGCATCCGTCATACCTTGCAGTATGGCGAACTCCGGCCCGTCATGTTGCCTGAGATTAGCCAACGGGCTGCGAATGGCCCGTGAATTGCCGCCGCAGCGCCCGCCGAATCGGCGCGAACGGGCTGGTACGCGGCGAGAACGACGAAGGCGGCGCTACCGGGTCGGTAGCGCCGCCCTCGTCAATCAGGTTCGGCTGCCCGCTGTTTCGGGCCGGTGCCTAGTTCTTCCGGCCCGGCGCCTTCATGCCCGACTTGAAGCCGAGGCCACCCGGCTTGGCGGCCGGCGGCTTGGTCGCGCCATTGCCCTCCGAGGTGCCATTGCCCTCCGTCGCGGCCCGAGCGGCGGGCTCGGCGGCCGGGGCCGGAGCGGCCTCGGCCGGAGCCGAAACACTCCGCCGGGATGCGGGTGCCCTTGCCGACGTAGTTGCGGAAACCATCGGCGGCCGGCTCGAGCGCGGAGAAGGACTCC
>NZ_JBSGCB010000081.1:0-28275 GCF_053601595.1 Nocardia sp. NPDC004711
TGCGTACCTCGGGGCGATCGAAGGCGATCCGCACCGTGCCCTGCTCGATGTGCCGGTGGTACGTGATGTCGGTGAGGTTCTCGAATCCCGGGACGGGCCGCCACAGCGTCGCATTGAAGGTCACGGGAGTGAACATACTGTTCCGGTTCCCGGCGCGGTGCTGACCCACCGCAGTTCGGCGCCGTGTTCTGCGCGTCGCTCCGGAATACCGGCGGCGGAATTCGGCCATCCGACAAGCGCGCTGATTGTTAGCGGGCGGGGTTGCCCGGGGCTCGATCGGACGCTTGCTATTGGTGCGGAGAGAACTCCGACCGATCGGTAACCGAAAGTGAAACGCTGCCAATCGATTGCGGAGGGCTTACAGTGCTGTTGCTGCTGAGGCAGTAGCAGCGCATTGGCATCGTGTGTGCGGGGACACCGGTGCGTATAGTTGCGTGCGCTCGTTCATCGAAAAACTATCCGGAGGAACCTGAAAGTGGTTGCAGCACTGTCTGAATCCCTGCTCGATGACGCCAAGCGTCCGGCCTTCATCGCCGACGCGGAGAAGGTTCTGGACGAGGAGGTGTCGGACAAGGGCGGCGCGTCGGGCCTGGTCGTCAAGGGCGGCTACGCCGCGATCAAGAAGGTCAGCCCCTCGATCGTGAGTGACGCGCTGGAGTCCTTCGCGCCCAAGTTCGTCGAGCAGCTGGAGCCGTTCTGGGCGGAGTACAAGAACGGTGGCGCCGGGTCGTTCGCCGATCTGCTGGTCGCCAAGCAGGACGAGGTGGCCGACGCGCTGCTGTCGGTGACCGACGCGCGGGCCGAGGCGTCCTCGCGCCCGGCGCTGACCAAGGTCTACAACTCCATGCGTTCGTCGGCGAAGAAGCATGTCGCCGAGGCCCTTCCGCGCCTGGGTGACCTGGTGCAGAAGCACGCTGGTTAATCAGGCCGACCGGTTCGCGGCCCGGCGAGGGGCCGCGAACAGTCACGGTCCGCGGTGCTGCCGCCCGTGGACAGCGAATGCCCGCCGAGGTGGTTCGGGGGCACTCGCCTCATTCCGGCTCCGTGCGCCGGTTCAGCCCTGGGACTTGCCCACCCGCCAGTAGCCGGTGAAAGTGATGTCCGCCTTGGGGATTTCGCGCTCCTGCGCCAGATGCCGCCGCACTCCCGCGGCCAGCTTCTGCTCACCCGCGACGAAGGCGTAGACGCCCGCGCCGGGCAGGTCCGCCCCGCGCACGGCCTCCGCCGCCAGTGCGCCGATCTCGCCGTGCGGATCCGTGCGGACCAGCCAGTTCACCTGCACGCCTGCGGGTTCGCCCAGTTCCTGCCGGTCCTCGGCGGACGGAAGCTCGAGATATGCCGCGCCCCGGGCATCCCGCGGCAGCGACCGCAGCACGCCTGCGATGCCGGGCAGCGCGCTCTCGTCACCCACCAGCAGTGTCCAATCACTATGGCCGGGAGCCTGATAGGTGATGCCCTCGTCCAGCAGTCCGACCTGGCAGCCGGGTGTGGCGCTGTTGGCCCACGCGGAGGCGGGACTGTCGTCACCGTGTGAGACGAAATCGATGTCGATCTCGGCCGTGCTGCCGAACTCCCCGAAACCGGCCGCTCGGTAATCCCGCACCGTGTAGTTGCGCGCCAGCGGACGGTGTTCCTTGCCCATCATCAGGTACTGCGCGAACCAGCCGAGGTTGCTCGCGGAGGTGGGCAGCCGCAGGTTGCCGTCGCGTCCGGGCATGAACAGCCGGAACCACTGGTCGTAGCCCATGGCGGTGAATCCGGCCAGGCCCGGGCCGCCGAGGGTGACGCGGACGAAATGGGGGCTGATCCGTTTGCTGGCCAGGACCTCCGCGGTGTGGATCTCGCGGTGCTCGGGCTTGACATGCTTGCTGCGCTTCGCCATTGGCTTAGGTTAGCAAACCCTAACTTAATAACACAGGTGTGAGCGGGCCGACGGAGCGGGGCGGGCGGCTGTCTGAGAGGCTGGAGGTGTGAATCCTTCGACAGCCCAGGCGCACGTCGTCGTCGACGAGCTCGCGCGCGGCGGAGTGCGGGATGTCGTCCTGTGCCCCGGGTCGCGAAATGCGCCGCTGGCTTTCGCATTGCAGGCGGCCGACCAGGCCGGGCGGATCCGGCTGCACATGCGCATCGACGAGCGTTCCGCGGGCTTCCTGGCCGTCGGCCTGTCCGCCGCCAGCGGCCGCCCGGTGCCCGTCGTCATGACCTCCGGCACCGCCGTGGCCAATCTGGGCCCGGCCGTCCTCGAAGCGAACTACGCCCGCATCCCGCTGATCGTGCTGAGCGCCAACCGCCCGTACGAGATGCTCGGCACCGGGGCGAACCAGACCGTCGAGCAGTTCGGTCTCTTCGGCAGCCAGGTGCGCGCCGCCATCAGCCTGGGGCTGGCCGAGTCCGAGCCCGGCGACGATCTGTACTCGAAGCAGAACAGCGTGTGGCGCTCCGCGGTCTGCCGCGTGCTGGCCGCCGCCCGCGGCAGCCGCTCCGGCAATGCCGGGCCGGTGCACTTCGACATTCCGCTGCGGGAACCGCTGGTGCCGGACCTGGCCGCCGGTGACTCGCTGCCTCCGGGCCGGCAACACGAAGAGCCCTGGACCGCAACGCAATACGCGACCCTCGACGTCCCGCTGGACATCGACCTGACCCCGGACACCCTGGTCATCTCCGGTCACGGCGCGGGCCATCGCCCCGAACTCGCGGCCCTGCCCACGGTCGCCGAACCCACCGCGCCCATGCACGGCCCGGCACTGCATCCGCTGGCGCTGCCGCTGCTGCAGCCCCGGCAGGCGATCATCACCGGCCGGCCCACCCTGCACCGGCAGGTGTCGCGGGTGCTGTCGGACCCGGAGATCACGGTGTACGCGCTGACCACCGGCCCGCGCTGGCCCGATGTGTCCGGCAATGTGGTGGGCACCGGCACCCGCGCGGTCACCCACGGCGCGCCGCGGCCGGAGTGGCTGGAGCTGTGCCGGGAGCTGAACGAGAAGGCCGTCACCGTGGTGCGCGCGGAGCTGGCCGGACACCCGAAGCCGACCGGTCTGCATGTCGCGGCCGTGGTGATGGACGCCCTGCGCGACGGCGACCAGCTGCTGCTCGGCGCCTCGAACCCGGTGCGTGACGCCGCGCTGGTTTCCGCGCCGCGGCCCGGCGTGCGGGTGCTGTCCAACCGCGGCGTGGCCGGCATCGACGGCACCGTCTCGGCGGCGGTCGGCGCGGCCCTCACCCATCCGGGCCGCACCGTCGCGCTTATGGGCGACCTGACCTTCCTGCACGACGCGTCCGGCCTGCTCATCGGCCCGGGTGAGCCGCGGCCGGAGGACCTCACCATCGTGGTCGCCAATGACGACGGCGGCGGCATCTTCGAACTGCTCGAACAGGGCGATCCGCAGTACGCGGGCGTGTTCGAGCGGGTCTTCGGCACCCCCCACGGCATGAATCTGGCCGCGCTGTGCGCCGCCTACCGCATTCCACACCGCCAGGTCGCCCCCGCGCAGCTGGCGATCGAGCTGACCGGCAACGCGCACGGCATCCGGGTCCTGGAGGTCGCGACCGAGCGGTCGGGCCTGCGGGAGCTGCACGCCACCGTGCGGGCGGGCGTGTCGAATTAGCTTGGGCGCGAACGGCGCCGGTCAGTACTCGCTGCCGGCGTCCGATTCGTAGTCGTCGTCCATGGGAACGGGGATCGCCTGCTCGACCAGATCCCCCTCGGAGGCGGTCCAGCCACTGTCTCCGGCGGGCAGCGATGTGATCTCGGAGTCCGATTCGAGCGCCTCGGGGTTCACCTCGTCCAGCGGATTGGCGGGGGTGCTCTGTTCTACATAGTCGGCCTCGGGCACTGCGTCGATGCGATCGATCATCGCTTGCTCCTCTCTGCCGGGGTGGGCGGGCCGTGCAGTCGGGCACTTCGAGAATGCTCCCGTTTCACCAGCTCGGCAACCCGTCCTCATCCCGCTCGGCAACCGGTCCGCCCATCACTCGCCGGGCAGCGCCGCGTCGTCGGCGGGGTACTCGACCAGGGCCAGTACCCGGCCCGCCATGAACCGGGCGGTGCGGACCGGCCCGCCGGTTCGAGTCACTTCGCTGACCTCCACGATTCCCCGCGCAATGCGGGTCTCGATGCGGCGGCCCGCTCTGGTCGCCATGATTTCGTAGTTCCGAGACCCGTCGCCGGTGTCGACGACGATCTCCACGCGATCACCTTTCATCTATCAATTCTCCTCCCCACCAGCGTCTTTCGCCGCTGATACCGCCTAACGAACCGGTTGCGGCGCAGCGCTGCAAGCACATTCCGGGCATCGTTGACGCGACCGCATTCCGGCGCAGTTGAAGGCGCTCGTGGCTGCCTGGCGTGAACCGGCGGCCTGGGTGGGCGACACCGAGGTCGGCGGTGTGCTCGCGCCCGCCCCGCAGATGGCGGTCTTCGCTCTGGACGAGTTGGTGATCCATGGCTGGGACCTGGCCCGGGCGGTCGGACAGCCTTATGCCCCGGCGGAGTCGGATCTGGCGGTGCTGCTCGGCTAGCTTCGTGACACCCCGCAGGCAGGGGTGCCCGGGCTCTTCGGGCCGGTTGTCGATATCCCGGCCGAGGCGCCGCTCGTCGATCGCGTGGTCGGACTGACCGGTCGCGATCCGGGCTGGACGGCGGACTGACCGCGCGGCAACGGCGCCCCGCAGGCACGGCGAGGGGTGGTGCGCGCGGGCGGCCGTGGGATGACTATCGAGGCATTCGGCGCGCGTGCTCTGGTGTGCCGGAAGCGAACACGCCCTGCTCCGCGGCCAGTGCGGCGGCCTCGGCGGCGGCGTCGACGGCCCGCTCGTCGACCGGATCCCCGCTGACCAGCAGGCGGTAGTAGAGCGGGGCCGAGACGGCGGAAAGCACTGCGCGCGGGTCGGTTCCGGGCGGGACCTCGCCGCGCGCGACGGCCGCCTCGACGCAGGGGGACCATTCGGTCAGCCGGGTGTCGTAGAAGGCGCGCAGGGCCGTGGCGGCGGTGTCGTCGCTGGTGGCGGCGGCGATGACGGCCCGGAAGAGGCGGCCCTGCCGGGCATCGGTGAGCGTCTTCCCGACCAGCCGCGCATTGGCGAGCAGGTCCCCGCGCAGGCTGCCGGTATCGCTGTGGGGGAGTGAGGTTTCGGCCATATCGGCCAGCAGGTCGGCGACCAGTCCCGCCGGGGTGCGCCAGCGGCGGTAGACGGTGGTCTTGCCGACTTCGGCGTGTGCGGCCACCTCGGCCAGATCGAGGGTGGCGAAGCCGCGTTCGGCCAGCAGGTCGCCGGCGGCGCGCAGCACGGACTCGCGGACGCGAGCGGTGCGCCCGCCCGGGCGGACCGAGCCGGGGGTCGGGTCGGCATGGTCCGCTGCGTGCGTCTCGCTGCCCTCTGCGCGTATGTCGCGGCTCATAACGGTTCTCCAGTTCCATTTGCTGCGAGACGAGTGTAGCGTCAGGCGAGTTAATGAAACTATAGTTCCGTTAGGGGTGGTCATGGAATATCGTCGGCTCGGCGCCTCGGGTCTGCTGGTTCCGGCATTGAGCTTCGGCGCGGGCACCTTCGGCGGTCGCGGCGAACTCTTCTCCGCTTGGGGCGACACCGACGCCCGGCAGGCCCGCCGTCTGGTGGACATCAGCCTGGACGCGGGCGTCACCCTCTTCGACACCGCCGACGTCTACTCCGACGGCGCCTCGGAAGAGGTACTGGGCGAGGCGATCCGGGGCCGCCGCGAGCAGCTGCTGCTCTCCACCAAGGCCTCGCTGCCCACCGGTCCCGGCCCGTTCGACGCCGGATCCGGTCGCGCCCGGCTGATCTCGGCGGTCGAGGGCTCACTGCGGCGGCTCGGCACCGACCACCTCGACCTGTTCCAGCTGCACGCCTTCGACGCGGGCACGCCGGTCGAGGAGGTGCTGGCGGCGCTCGACGAGCTGGTGCGCGCCGGCAAGATCCGTTATGTCGGCGCCTCCAATTTCGCGGGCTGGCAGCTCATGAAATCCCTTGCCGCCGCGGATCGGTACGGCTTCCCGCGCTATGTCGCGCACCAGGTCTACTACTCCCTGGTCGGCCGCGATTACGAGTGGGAACTGATGCCGCTCGGCCTGGATCAGGGGGTGGGCGCGGTGGTCTGGAGCCCGCTCGGCTGGGGCCGCCTCACCGGCAGAATCCGTCGCGGACAACCGCTTCCGGCCGGCAGCCGCCTGCACACCACCGCCGAGGCGGGCCCGCCGGTGCGCGACGAACTGCTCTACGACGTCGTGGACGTCCTCGACGAGATCGCCGCCGAAACCGGCCGCACGGTCCCGCAGATCGCCCTGAACTGGCTGCTGCGCAGGCCGAGCGTGGCCACGGTCATCGTGGGCGCACGCAATGAGGAACAGCTGCGGCAGAATCTCGGCGCGGTCGGCTGGAGTCTCGAGGCCGACCAGCTCGCCCGGCTGGACAAGGCGAGCGCGGTGACCCCGCCCTATCCCTATTACCCGTACTACCGGCTGCCGGACTTCGCGCGGCTCAATCCGCCGGCGGTGTAAGGGTTCACGGGTTCGGGAAGAGTCCCTGCGCGAGCACCGGCCAGGAGGTCTTCAGGTCGTCCTGCCAGTAGCCCCAGATGTGGGTGCCGCTGCCGCGGAATTCGAATGTCGCCGGAATGTTCAGGGATTCCAGGCGTTTCTGCAGAATCGCCGTGGACAGTTCGCAATTCGCCTCGATGAGGGAGCCCAGCGCCACGGTCTTGGGGGTGTCCGCGGGCGCTTCCATCCGGCCGCGCGCGCCGGGCATGTCGAAGGCGCCCGGAATGCCGTTGCCGGTGGAGATGAAAAGGTTGGTGCCGCGCAGTTTCTCGGCATTGAGGGTGGGGTCGTTGGCCACCCACAGTGGGCCGCCCTCGGGGCCCCACATGTTCTCGACCTTGCCGCCGCCGTAGAGCTCGGTGACCATCTTGATGGCCTCCCGGGCCATCGGCGTGATGGTCTGGAAGAAACCGCTGTACACGGCCGCACTACGGAACAGCCCGGGATTGAAGATGACCGAATTCAATACGGGCAGGCCGGCCATCGAGATACCGGCGATGGCATTGTTGCCACTGCTGGTGAGTGCGGCCGTCATCAACGGCGGCAATTCCTTGCCCAGATAGGTGGACCATTTGTTGACCCCCAGCGCGTGGTCTGGCTGGAGCCAGTCGGTGTACCAGCTGAATCTGCCGCCGATGATCTGTACGACATTGATGTTCTTGTCGCTCAGGAAATCCAGTGCGTCCGTGCGCAATTGCCAGGTGGCGGCGTCCTCGCCGCCGCCGGCGCCATTGAGGAGGTAGAGGGTGGGGCGCGGCTCGGCGGTGTCCGCCGGGCGCAGCACGTCGACCGGGAAGGTCTGGTTCATGGCCGCGGAGTAGACGGTGAAGGTGACGTGGCGGTCGTCGGTGATGCCCACGCTCTTGATGAAGGAGCCGTCGTCTGTCTTCATGTCCGGGACCGAGACGCCGGGTGCGGTGGGATCGTCCGCGCCGGCGGGCACGCCGCCCGACAGGCCCAGTGCGGCGACGATCGCGAGCACCGCCGCCGTCGATCGTGCGGTGACTCGACTGATCCGACGGTTCACGGCACCTGCCCTCAGCATTCCTGGCAGCCGCCGCGGTGACGGCCCGCCCATCCGCATGAGCCTGGACGGGCGAGTTACAAATACCACAGTTTCACATTTGTGGGGGCTGGAATCGGCGGACCGGCGCCGCGGGCGGGCGACCGGATCAGTACACGTCGCGCACGTAGCGCTTCTCGGCCACCAGCCGCTTCTTGAACGCCAGCGCGCCGTCCTCGCTCAGCTTGCCGTGAATGCGGGCAATCTTCAGCAGGGTGTCGTCCACATCCTTGGCCATGCGCGCGGCGTCACCGCACACATAGAAATGACCGCCCTCACGCAACCACGCCCACAGTTCCGCGCCGTGCTCGATCATCCGGTGCTGCACATAGATCCGCTCGCGCTGATCCCGGGAGAACGCCAGATCCAGCCGGGTCAGGAATCCCGAACGGAACATGTCCTCGAGTTCGGCGCGGTAATAGAAATTGTCCTTGGCGTGCTGATCGCCGAAGAACAGCCAATTGCGGCCCCGGCAGCCGAGGGCACGGCGCTCCTGGAGGAAACCGCGGAACGGTGCGATGCCGGTACCCGGACCGACCATGATCATCGGCGCGTTCGGATCCAGCGGCGGCCGGAAATGCGGCGCCCGCTGCAGGAAGATCGGCACCTCCGCATGGGCGCGATCGGCCAGGAACGTGGAGCTCACCCCGCCGCGCCGGCCCGCCGAACCGATGGCCGCCGGATCGCCGTAGCGCACCACGCCGACCGTCAGCTGCACCTCGCGCGGACTCACCAGCGGACTCGACGAGATCGAATACTGGCGCGGCTGCAGCTTTTTCAGCGTGCCCAGCCACTCCACCAGATCGGCCCGCACCGGGAAATCGCGCAGCACGTCCACCACCTGCCGGTCCCACAGATACCCGTCCAGCTCATTGCGATTGTCCCGGCGCAGCAGCTTGGCCAGCCGCGGGCTGGCATTGTGCTCGGCCACGAACGACAGCAGATCGGCGCTCACCCGCGTGATGTCGTAGTGCGTCCGCAGCGCCTCCGCCAGCGCCAGCTCACCGTCCTCGACGTCGATGAGCCGCCGCCCCTCCAGCCCGGTCACCGCCAGCCACTCCGACACCAGCGCTTCACAATTCGCGGGCCGCACCCCGAGCGAATCCCCGACCTCGTAGGTGACCTCGGGATCACTGAGATCGAACCCGAATTGCCGCACCTCTTTTCCGGAGCCATCTCGTGAAAGCAATTCATTGCGAACCAGTTTCGCCAGCACGGGCGAATTCCGCGTGAAGGGCGCGGCTGTGGTCGTGCGTGTCCGCCGCCCCGGCGCGAGGCCGGTGACCGTGCCGCGTCGGCCATCGCCGCCCAGGGGAGCGGAGCTCGGCCCGAAGCCCGGGGAACCCCACCCCGGCGGCACATCGCCGGCCCGGGCGGCCGGGCCGTCCGAACCCTGAGCACCCGCTGCGGGCCCGCCGAATCCGGTGACGCCGCGCGACCGGTCCACCTTGCTGCCTCGGCCCGGTGCGGCACCGGCTCCACCGGCGGATCGGTCATCCGGTCCCGAACCATCCGGTCCGGCAGCGTTGTCGGCGGACGTGGCGAGACCATCGGCCACGGCGTCGAACCAGGCCGCGGACAGGTCCTCGTGATCGGGCTCGCTGTCGACGCGCGGCAGCAGGCGGGTGGCTCCGCGCTTCTCGAACAGTTCGTCCAGCTTGCGGCCGTGGCCACAGAAGTCGTCGTAGGAGGAGTCGCCCAGCGCGAAGACCGCGTACCGCATCCCGGTCAGCCGGATCGCGCTGTCGTTCAGGCGTTCCCAGAAGTCCGCGCCATTGTCGGGCGGGCCGCCGTCGCCGAAGGTGCTGCTGATGACCAGCACATCACCTGTCAGGTCGGACAATTCGCCGGAATCCATGTCCAGCAGGCGCGGCGCGAATCCCGAATCGGCCAGATAGGTCGCCAGCGCGGCGGCCAGTTCCTCCGCCGTCCCGGTCTGCGACGCCCACAGCACGGTCACGGCGCGCGTCGCCGCAGGCCTGGCCGCAACCGCGGTGTCCGACGGGCCGTGCGACGCGCTGCTGCCCACGGCACTGTCGAGCGCCGGTGAGTGATGCTGCGCCCCACGCGAATACATCCCGCCCAGCAGCCCGTCGATCCACACCCGGCTGCGCTCCGAGATCGGCGCGGTCGCGGGCAGCACCGGGACGCCACTGACCGGCAGGCTCTGCAGCGCCGCCAGATATCCACCGAGATAGATGCGTTCGGTCTCGGTCAGCGTCGGTGCGACACCGGTCTCCAACCCGAGCATCAGCGCCAGGGGATGCGGTCCGCTCGCGGTGCCGGGGGCGACAGCAGCCGACCGGTCGGGTTCCCCGGAGCCCGCGATGAACGGCGCGCCGAAACCCGCCGGCACTTCGCTGCCGGTGCCATTCGGCGCCGCCGCGGTCAGGGCCGCCACCTTCCGCAGCCGGACCGCGCAGGCCTTGAACTCGGGTTGCAGGGAGATCGGGTCGACCGCGTCGTTGGTGACGGCATTGATGGTCAGGTATTCGCCCTGCTCGTCGTTCCAGTGGAACGGGGCGAAGCAGGTGCCGGGGAGGACGCGGTCGCTCACCTGGACGGGCAGCACGGCGCGGCCGCGGCGGGAGGTGATTTCGAGCTGGTCGCCCGCGCGCACCTCGAGGCGGGCGGCGTCCTCGGGGTGGATTTCCAGGAAGGGCTTGCCATTGAGCTTGGTCAGTTTCGCCACCTTCCCGGTCTTGGTCATGGTGTGCCACTGGTGTTGCAGGCGGCCGGTATTGAGCACGAAGGGGTGATCCGCGTCCGGCATCTCGTCGGGCAGCAGGTGTGGGCGCGCCCAGAACACGGCCTTGCGGCTGGGTGTGGCAAACGCCAGTCGTGGGGTGTGCCCGTGTTCGTCGGTGTGCAGGGTCTGGCTGACCCCGTCGTTGAGATAGCGAATCGGGTTGCGGCGCTGGGCCGGATCGGCGCACGGCCACTGCGCGGGCCCGGCCCGCAGCGCGTCGTAGTCGATGCCGCGCAGGTCGTAGCCGGTGGCCGGATTGGCGAATCGCCGGATCTCGTCGAAGATCTCGGCGCTGGACGCGAACTCGAACCCGGGGAAGCCGAGCGCCGTCGCGACCTGCGCGATGAGCTGCCAGTCCGGGCGCGCGTCGCCGATCGGTTCCACCGACCGCTGCAGCAGGGTCAGGTTGCGTTCCGAGTTCACCTGCACCCCGTCGGCCTCGGCCCACAGGGTGGCGGGCAGCAGCAGGTCGGCGTAGGCGTTGGTGGCGGTGTCGGTGAACACGTCCTGGGCGATCACCAGCTCGGCGGCCTCCAGCCCGGCGATGACGGTGCGCCGATTCGCCATGGAGGCAACGGGATTGCTGCACATGATCCAGCAGGCTTTGATCTTTCCGTCGGCCAGTCCGCGGAACATCTCGATGGAGCCGGGCCCTGCCTCGGCGCGAATGGTGCCCGGCGCCAGCCCCCATTCGGCCTCCACGAAGGCCCGGTCGGCGTCGGCGAGCACGCTGCGCTGACCCGGCAATCCCGGTCCCATGTAACCCATTTCGCGCCCGCCCATGGCATTGGGCTGCCCGGTGAGCGAGAACGGCCCGCTGCCGGTGCGGCAGATGGCGCCGGTGGCCAGGTGCAGGTTGATGATGGCGTTGCTGGCCCAGGTGCCGTGCGTGGACTGGTTGATGCCCATGGTCCACAGCGACATCCATTCGCCCGCCGCGCCGATCCAGGCGGCGGCGGTGCGGATGTCGGCCTCGGGGATGCCGGTCTCCTCGGACACCATCGACGGGGTGTAGGCGGCCAGGAACTCGGGCATGCCCGCCCAGTTCTCGGTGTGCTCGGCGATGAATTCGGCGTCGATGTCGCCGTTCTCGACCAGCAGGTGCAGCAGCCCGTTCAGCAGCGCCAGATCGGTGCCCGGCTTGATCTGCAGGAACAGGTCGGCGCGCGCCGCGGTGTCGGTGCGCCGCGGATCCACCACGATCAGCTTGGCGCCCGCCTTGAGCCGGTCGGCCATGCGCAGGAACAGGATGGGGTGGCAGTCGGCCATGTTCGCGCCGATGACGAAGAACAGGTCGGCGTGATCGAGGTCGTCGTAGGACCCGGGCGGCCCGTCCGCGCCCAGCGACAACTTGTACCCGCCGGCCGCGCTGGCCATGCACAGCCGCGAATTGGCCTCCATGTGCACGGTGCGCAGGTGGCCCTTGGCGAGCTTGGTGGCCAGGTACTGGGCCTCGATCGACAGCTGGCCGGACGCGTAGAGGGCGATGGCGTCCGGTCCGTCTGTGTCGAGAATCACGCGAAGCCGCTGTGCGGCTTCGTGAATCGCCTCGTCGACGGGCATGGGCACCGGCGGCTGGCCGCGTTCGGGCCGGCGGTAGGCGGTCTCCATGCGGCCGGGCGCGGCCATCAGTTCGGCGTGCGTATTGCCCTTGGTGCACAGCCGCCCGGCATTGACCGGGTGGTCCTTGTCGCCCTTCACCCTGGCGATCACGGGCAGTCCGCGTGCGCCGGGCTTGGTTTCGACGGTGATTCCGCAGCCCACCCCGCAGTACGAGCACGCGGTCCGGGTGCTCATCGGGGACGTGGGCTGTTCCGGCATGGTTCCGAGTTAAGCCACCCCGGGTTGCGGCGGATTTACCGAACGTTATCGCCAGATGACAATCCACCTCACAGCCGTTTTCCGCGACTGTGAGGCCCAGGTCGGGGCGCTGCCGTGAGCAACGCCATAGGTCAGCGCTCCGCTCAGCCCAGCTTGTACGCCCGGTGCAGGGCTACCGCCCCGCCCGAGAGATTGCGCCACTGCACCGAGGACCACCCCGCGTCGGCGATCCGCAGCGCCAGCTGCGGCTGATTCGGCCACTCCCGAATCGACTCGGCCAGATACACATAGGCGTCCGGATTACTGGAGACCGCGCGCGCCAGCGGCGGCAGCGCCCGCATCAGGTACTCCATGTAGATGGTCCGGAAGGGTTCCCAGGTCGGCGTGGAGAACTCGGCCACCACCAGCCGCCCGCCCGGCTTGGTGACGCGCAGCATCTCGCGCAGCGCCAGATCCGGGTCGGCCACATTGCGCAGGCCGTAGGCGATGGTCACCGCGTCGAAGGAGTCGTCGGCGAAGGGCAGCGCCATGGCGTCGGCGGCGACCATGGGCACATTGCGGTGCCGTCCGGCCGACAGCATGCCCTGGGAGAAGTCCGCGGCCAGCACCCACGCGCCCGATTTGGCCAGGTCCACGGTGGAGACACCGGTCCCCGCCGCCAGATCCAGCACCCGCTCGCCGGGTCGCAGGCCCAGTGCCTTGCGCGTCACCCAGCGCCAATACCTGTCCTGGCCAACGGAGATCACCGAATTGGTCAGGTCGTACCGCTTGGCGACACCGTCGAACATGGACGCGACGTCGCGCGGCTGCTTGTCCAGCTGGGCCCGAAACGATGCTCTGTTAATTTTGCCCTCCGCTTCGCTCCGGGCGGGTTCGCGGCCCCGGAGGTCTCGATTCTTCCCTCCTCCGCTCCTCCGCTTCGCTCCCCGTCTCGCTCCAAGGCGCTGGCCTATGGAGCCTCAGTCCAGAATCGAGACGGGCCGCGAACCTGTGGGTGGTGGACGGGTTCTTCCACCGCCGCAGCTTAGTTCGCAGTTTTGCACCGAGCGCGCTCAGCCACCGGGTCGGGGGCGAGCCGAGGAACCACACCGCGGGGATGGCGACGGCCCAGGAGACCACGATGACCGACAGCGCCGGGATGATCGCGACACGGGCATCGCGACCCGCCACGCGTACGAGATCGGGATCACTGCGCCGGTATTCGACATTGATGCGTTCGCCGACGGTCAGTCTGGTGGGGTACAGCACCCCGGTCTTCGGATTGTGCGTCTCGCCGTCGGGCGTCACGAAGATGACCGCGGATCGCAGCGTGCCGGCCGAGAGGACTTCGGCGCTGGTCACGCCCTTGTCGGAGTTGATCAGGTGGTCATCGCGCCAGGCCGCGATCACCAGCAGCACGGCCAGGAAGCTGACCGTGGCCGCGGCGATCACGACCCCGATCCGAGCCCGCCGCAACCGAACCGCCCGGCGCTGTTCAGCGCGCTGTGTCTGATCGTCGCTCCGCTGCGCTCCGCTATCAGACTGGCTAGTTTCCGACACTTCAGCAGGCTATTCCATCGCTCGGCTACGGTCTTCGGCATGTCCCGAAAATTCAGCTTCACCGTGCAGTACAGCGTTCCGGTCGAAGAGCTTCACCGGGCACTGACCAATGACGAGATGTGGGAGGCCCGCTTCGCCGGCGCGACCACCGCCACGCTCGAGCTCACCCACCCGAACGGCCCCGGCACCATCCAGATCCACATGACCGAGCAGGCGCCCGTGGACCAGATTCCCGGCATCGTCAAGAAGGTCCTCAAGAGCGAGCTCATGCTCGAGCGCACCGACACCTGGGGAGCGCTCACCGACGGCGTCGCCAAGGGCGGCTTCAGCGGCCGCTCCAGCGGCATCACCACCGAGATGGCGGGCGCGTTCGAATTGCGGCCCACCGCCGAAGGTTCCGAGATCGAGGCCACCGGCACGGTCGACGTGAAGGTTCCGCTGGTCGGCGGGGCCATCGAACCGCTGGTCGAGAACCTGCTCAAGCGGGTCATGAACAGCGAGCGCAAGTCCGTCGAATCCTGGTTCGCCGCGCAGACCGCCTGATCTCGGCACACCGTGGATGCGGGGGTGGTCCCGCATCCACGGGGCTGGTGTCTACTCCGGGCCGAACTGGGCCGTGGCCGGATCGAATTCGCGGGGTTCGATGAGCACCAGCCAGTTGCCGGAGTTGTCGCGGATGATGGCCTCGACGCCGTAGGGGCGTTCCGACGGCGGCTGCACGAACCCCACGTTCTTGGCGGTGAGTTCCTCGAAGGCCTTCTGGCAGTTGTCGGTTCGCAGGCCCAGCGCGCCGTGCGTGCCGTTGGCCATGGACCGCCGGATGGCCTCGGCCAGATTGTCGTCCAGCGGGGGCCCGGGGATCATCAGCGTGATCTCCAGCTCCGGATGGTTCGGGTGCACCACGGTCACCCAGCGGAAGCCGTTGTCGCCCATGGTCACATCGCTGGCTTCCACGAAACCCAGCTTCTCGATGTACCACTGCTTCGCGGCGGTCTGATCGATCACGTACACGGTCACGAGCGAGACATTGGTGATGGTCGTCATACCTCGAGCCTATGGACGGCCGGCCCGCGCGGGCTTCTCCGAAATTGCGCGTTTCCGCGCCGGGCGGATTCGCGTCCGGATAGCCGAGTTCACACACTCGGAACCTCGGTGAGCCTGCCGTAACGGCCGCGCAATGGATCGGAAAGCCGAGATCAACATTCGGTGACCACCCTCGAATCGGGAAAAAGCTCGTGACGAGCCCGAACGAGGAGTGCCGGTGGTTCAAGTCGAAACACCCGCGGCCAATGCGGTCGCCGCGTCCAAGGAGACGCTGGAGGATTACACGCTGCGGTTCGCGCCCCGCAGCTACCGCAAATGGAGCCCGGCGGTGGTCGGCGTCTCGGCGCTGGGCGGCATCGCCTACCTGGCCGACTTCTCGATCGGCGCGAACATCGGCATCGCCAACGGCACCGGCAACGCCCTGCTGGGCATCGGCATCTTCGCCATCGTGGTCATGCTCACGGGTTTCCCGCTGGCCTACTACGCGGCGCGCTACAACATCGACCTGGACCTGATCACCCGCGGCAGCGGCTTCGGGTACTACGGGTCGGTGGTGACGAACATCGTGTTCGCCTCCTTCACCTTCATCTTCTTCGCCCTCGAGGGCTCGATCATGGCGCAGGGCCTGAAACTCGGCCTGCACGTGCCGCTGCCGGTCGGCTACCTGGTGTCCACGGTGATGATCTTCCCGCTGGTCATCTACGGCATGAACACCCTGGCCAAGCTGCAGGTGTGGACCACCCCGCTGTGGCTGATCCTGATGGTTCTGCCGTTCGGCTTCCTGCTGGTGCGCCACCCGGACTCGGTCGGCACCTTCCTGTCCTACGGCGGCCAGGACGGCAAGGGCGTGAGCCTGTCCGGCGCGCTGCTGGCCGCCGGCGTCTGCCTCTCGCTCATCGCCCAGATCGCCGAGCAGATCGACTACCTGCGCTTCATGCCGCCCCGGACCCCGGAGAACGCCCGCAAGTGGTGGGGCTGGATGCTGCTGGCCGGACCGGGCTGGGTGCTCTTCGGCGCCATCAAGCAGGTGGTCGGCCTGTTCCTGGCGGTCTACCTGATCGCGAATCTGCCCGGCGCGCAGGACATCGCCAACCAGCCGGTGCACCAGTTCCTGGAGATCTATCGCGACATGATGCCGTCCTGGCTGGCCATGACCCTGGCCGTGGCGCTGGTCGTCATCAGCCAGATCAAGATCAATGTGACCAATGCGTATTCGGGCTCGCTGGCGTGGACCAACTCCTTCACCCGCGTCACCAAGACCTACCCGGGCCGCATCGTCTACCTCGGCCTGAACCTGGCCATCGCGCTGATCCTGATGGAAGCCAACATGTTCGACTTCCTCAACAACATCCTCGGCTTCTACGCCAACTGCGGCATCGCCTGGATCGTCACCGTCGCAACGGATATCGCGATCAACAAGTACGTGCTGAAGATCTCGCCCAGGGAGCCGGAGTTCCGGCGCGGCATGCTCTACGACTTCAATCCGGTCGGCCTGGCCGGCTTCGGCCTGTCGGCGGTGCTGTCGATCATGACCTTCTTCGGCATCTTCGGTGAGACCCTGAAGCCGTACTCGCCCATTGTGGCCGTGGTGGTTTCGTTCCTGGCGACCCCGTTGACCGCGATCCTCACCAAGGGCAGGTACTACCTGCGCCGCGACCACGACGGCATCGAGCTGCCCATGTTCGACGAGCACGGCAATCCGTCGGGGGAGACCCTCACCTGCGCCGTCACCGGCATGGAATTCGAGCGCCCGGACATGATCGCCTCGGCGGTCCCGGGACCCGAGGGTGAGATCCAGTACATCAGCTCGCTGGCGCTCTCGACGGACAAGACCGGCATTCACGTCCTGCCGTCCCGATGAGGCTGTGACCCAGATGAATTCGCGTCATTGTGTGCGTTTCCGATCCGAGAGACCGTGCATGAAGACGTAGCAACCCGGGATATGGGGTGCGCCCTCGGCCGCGAACTTCGCTTGATACTCCGAGGGCGACATCCCCACCAGCTCGGTGAATTTGCTGCTGAACGACCCGAGACTGCTGTAGCCGACGAGCATGCAGGTCTCGGTCACCGTCACATTGGTGGCGCGCAACAGATCCTGCGCCCGCTCGATCCGGCGCTCGGCCAGATACACCGCGGGCGTCTTGCCGTACGTCGCCGCGAAACACCGCAGGAAGTGATACTTCGACACCCCCGCGGCCGCCGCCAGACTGTCCAGATCCAAGGGCTCCGCGTAGTGCCGGTCGGCCAGATCCCGTGCTCGCCGCAGATGCGGCAGCAGCTCCTCGGGAACCGGCCGGGCGTTCACGAGAACGGCTGGATCTTGTCGAAACGCAGGGAGGCCCGCCCCGCGCCCCGCCACAGTCGGGCGGTCAGGTCCACGTCCTCGTCGGTGACCAGATTGCCCATCACCCGGACCGCGGTGCGCTGCAACAGCTTCGACCGCATCATCGGCGGCCCGCCCAGCGGCACCGTGCGCGGGTGGGTGGCCAGCCCCGCCAGCCGCCGCGCCACCGAATAGGTGCGGCCGTAGCGTTCCCGCAGCAGTTCCGGCCAGATACGGGTCAGATCGGGCTGGTCCAGGATCCCGGCCAGCATGTGCCCGCCCTCCAGGCCGTAGTCGATGCCCTCGCCGTTGAGCGGGTTCACGCACCCGGCCGCGTCGCCCACCAGCGCCCAGTTGCGCCCGGCCAGATTCGACACCGCGCCGCCCATGGGCAGCAGCGCCGACGCCACCGCCCGTGCCTCGCCCTCGAATCCCCACTCCGCGCGGCGTTCCGAAACATAATGCTGCAGTAGCGGTTTCAAGGCGATATGCGACGGACGCCTTTCGGTGGCCAGCGAACCGACGCCGATATTCACCTCGCCATTGCCGAGCGGGAAAACCCAGCCGTATCCGGGAATCAATTCCCCTTTCGCATCCCGCAATTCGAGATGCGAGGTGATCCACTCGTCGTCACTGCGCTCGGACTTGACGTAGGCCCGCGCCGCGGTCCCGTACGCGTACTGGCGATGCCAGGTGCGGCCCAGCAGCTTTCCGACGGGGGAGCGCACGCCGTCGGCCACGATGAGGATGTCGCACGACACCGCGCGCAGGCCGGCGTCGGTCTTGACGGTCACCCCGGTGACCCGGTCGCCCTCGCGGGCCACCTCCACCACCTTGGCCCCGTCCACCATCCGCGCGCCCGACTTGATCGCCGTCTCGCGCAGCTTGTCGTCGAGTTCGGTTCGCGGAACGGCGCTTCCGTAGGCGGGGAACGACCCGTCCGGCCAGGGCAGCAGCGCCTCCCGCCCGAACCCGGCCATCCGCAGGCCGCGATTGACCGTGTGCGCCCGCACCCAGTCGCCCAGGCCGAGATGCTCGAGTTCGGCGGTGGCGCGCGGCGTCAGTCCGTCACCGCAGGTCTTGTCGCGCGGGAACACCGCGGAATCGGTCAGCAGCACATCCCGGCCCATGCGCGCGGCCCAGGCGGCCGCCGCGGACCCGGCAGGACCCGCCCCGACGACCAGGACCTCGGCGTGCGCCGGCAGAGCTGTGTCTGATTTGCCCTCCGCTTCGCTCCGGGCGGGGTTCGCGGCCCTGGAGGTCTCGTTCTTCCCTCCCTCCGCTCCTCCGCTTCGCTCCGTCGCTCCGCTCAGTCCAGAACGAGACGGGCCGCGAACCTGCAGGCCCGGCATACTCGGGTCGTCATCCGGCAAGCGCATGGCGTCAATACTTGCAGCACATCACCAGTCGTGCATATTTGCCCTGCGCTCGCCCGCGGGCGTTTCGTTTCGCGTGGCGAGTGTTTCGTGCGTCGCACTACGGTGGTGTCCATAGGGGGTGATCGGTCCACACGCTAGGTTCTTTGGCGTGGGGTCGGACGCGGCACTGGGAGATGAAATGAGCGCATCAGCTGTGAGCGAGGAGAGCACCGTGGTCGCGGGGGTGGATCTGGGCGATCCCGAGCTCGCGGCGACCGTGCGCAAGGGCCTGATCGAGGTCGAGGATCTGCTGATCACCGAGCTGTCCGACGGCGAGGAGTTCCTGCAGGAGGCGGCGCTGCACCTGGCCAAGGCCGGCGGCAAGCGGTTCCGTCCCCTGTTCACCATCCTGACCGGTCAGCTGGGCCCCGACCCGACCAGCCCCGACCTGGTCACCGCCGGCACCGTGGTGGAGCTCGTGCACCTGGCCACCCTGTACCACGACGACGTCATGGACGAGGCGTCCATGCGCCGAGGCGCGCCCAGCGTGAACTCGCGCTGGGGCAACAGCGTCGCCATCCTGGCCGGCGACTACCTGTTCGCCCACGCCTCGCGACTGGTCTCCACCCTCGGCCCGGACGCGGTCCGCATCATCGCCGAGACCTTCGCCGAGCTGGTCACCGGCCAGATGCGCGAGACGATCGGCGCCCGGCAGTCCCAGGACCCGGTCGAGCACTACCTGCGCGTGGTGTGGGAGAAGACCGGTTCGCTGATCGCCGCCGCCGGCCGCTTCGGCGGCACCTTCTCCGGCGCGGATCGCGACCATGTGGAGCGGCTGGCCCGCCTCGGCGACGCCGTGGGCACCGCCTTCCAGATCGCCGACGACATCATCGACATCTCCTCGGTGTCCGAGCAGTCCGGCAAGACCCCCGGCACCGACCTGCGCGAGGGCGTCCACACCCTGCCGGTCCTCTACGCCCTGCGCGACGAGGGCGCCGAGGGCGACCGGCTGCGCACGCTGCTGGCCCGCCCGCTGGAGACCGACACCGAGGTCGACGAGGCCCTGTACCTGCTGTCCCGCTCCCGGGGCCTGGTGCTGGCCAAGGAGAAGCTGCACGGCTACGCCGACATCGCCCACGCCGAACTCTCCGCCCTGCCCGCCGGCCCCGCCAACGAGGCCCTGGAACACCTGGTCCGCTACACCATCGAACGCGTCGGCTGATCCGAGACCGATCAGTCGAACAACTGGGAACTTCAACCCGGCTCGAGTTCGTTGACCTGGTGTAAGGCACCCAACTGCCGGCAAGAGTCGCGGAGAGGCGGGTAAGCATGCATGGGCACGGGTACGCGAACGGGTTGAAGACGTTCGGGCTGCTGGTAGGGATGTCGGCGCTGATCGTGTTCGCGGGAGCGATGTTCCGCAGTCCCACGATCCTGATCCTGTCGATCGTGCTGGCCGTGGGCATGAACGCCTACGCCTACTTCAACAGCGACAAGCTGGCGTTGCGGGCCATGCATGCGCAGCCGGTGACGGAGCTGGAAGCCCCGGCCATGTACCGCATCGTGCGCGAGTTGGCCACGGCCGCACGGCAACCCATGCCGCGCCTCTACATCAGCCCCACCAATGCGCCGAATGCCTTTGCCACCGGCCGCAATCCGCGCAATGCCGCGGTCTGCTGCACCACCGGCATCCTGCAGATCCTCGACGAGCGGGAACTGCGCGCGGTGCTGGGCCACGAACTCTCGCACGTCTACAACCGCGACATCCTGATCTCCTCGGTGGCCGGCGCGCTCGCCTCGGTCATCTCCGGCCTGGCGAATCTGGCCTTCTTCGCCGGCGCCTTCGGCGGCAGCCGGGACGGCGAGGGCCCGAATATCATTGGCATCCTGCTGGTTTCGCTGCTGGGCCCGATCGCGGCCTCGCTCATCAAACTGGCCGTCTCCCGCTCCCGGGAGTACCAGGCCGACCAGGACGGCGCCGAACTCACCGGCGACCCCCTGGCCCTCGCATCGGCCCTGCGCAAGCTGGAGCGCGGCACCCAGGCGGCCCCGCTGCCCCCCGAGCCGCAGCTGACCGCGCAGTCGCACCTGATGATCGCCAACCCGTTCCGCAACGGCGATCGGATGGCCCGCTGGTTCTCCACCCACCCCCCGATGGCGGACCGTATCGCCCGCCTCGAGGAGATGGCTGGTGGAAACCGCAATTACTAGCGGTAGTTCACGAACTGCAGGGCGATATCGAAGTCGCCGCCCTTCAGCAGCGAGATGACCGCCTGCAGATCGTCGCGGCTCTTGCTGCTGACCCGCAGCTCCTCGCCCTGGATCTGCGCCTTGACACCCTTGGGACCTTCGTCACGGATCTTCTTGGCGATCTTCTTCGCATTCTCCGTGGTGATGCCCTGCACCAGGGTTCCTGTGATCTTGTACACCTTGCCGGAGGCCTGCGGATCACCCGCGTCGAACGCCTTGAGCGAGATGTCGCGGCGAATCAGCTTCTCCTTGAACACATCCAGGGCGGCCTTGACGCGATCCTCCGACTCGGCGCTGAGGATGATCTTCTCCTCACCCGACCATTCGATGCTCGCCCCGGTGCCCCGGAAGTCGTAGCGCTGGCTCAGCTCCTTGGCGGCCTGGTTCAGGGCGTTGTCCACCTCCTGGCGATCGATCTTGCTGACGACATCGAACGACGAATCCGCCACACTCTTCTCCTGTCCGAGACTCGGATATTCGGGATGTTCCACGCCGACGCTAGCCCCTTCGGCACGGCTGTATCCAGCCGGTTTGCATTCCGGGCGTGTGTTCGTTGTATTCTGCTGGAGCGCTGCAAGGCGTACCCCGGCGGATTGCCCGAGCGGCCAAAGGGAGCTGACTGTAAATCAGCCGCGTAATGCTTCGGAGGTTCAAATCCTTCATCCGCCACCAGAGAGCCCCGTGGACCCAGTGTCCACGGGGCTCTGTGTTTTTGGCCTCCGCTGCGCTCCGGCGGGTTCGCGGCCAAGGCGCAGGTCTATGGAGCCGGAAGCTCGATTCTTCCCTCCTCCGCTCCTCCGCTTCGCTCCCGTATCTGCTCCGAGCGCGGGGAGGCGGAGCGCAGTCCAGAATCGAGCCGGGCCGCGAACCTGCGTGTGGTCAAAATGTCCTCTGACCACACGGTTTGGATAGTCGGTGAGGATGTGTGTAATCTCGTTCAAGTCGTCAGCGCCCCGGCCGAGGCCGGAGCAAGACAGACACGCCCCCTTAGCTCAGTCGGCAGAGCGTTTCCATGGTAAGGAAAAGGTCAACGGTTCGATTCCGTTAGGGGGCTCGCCGGATTGCCGGTGGTGACCGACTCGGCTTCTCGTTGCAGGACCCGGGACCTTCCCGCCGTCAGTACCGACAACAGATGGCGGTGTAGCTCAGTCGGTAGAGCAAACGACTCATAATCGTTGTGTCGCCGGTTCAAGTCCGGCCATCGCTACATACTGATATCCCAATCAGGCTGACCGGAAAGAAGGCAATCGTGGCCGCGAAGTCCACTGATATCCGGCCAAAGATCACCTTGGCCTGCGAGCAGTGCAAGCACCGCAACTACATCACCAAGAAGAACCGGCGCAATGACCCGGACCGCCTCGAGCTGAAGAAATTCTGCCCGAACTGCGGTACCCACCGGGCGCACCGCGAGTCTCGCTAACTTAAACCCGCGCGATCTACCGCGTGGATGACAGTGCCGGATCGGCAAGTCACTCCGTCTCTTAGAAAGAGATAGTGGCGCCGGTCCGGCATTTGGCGTATATAGCGGTGGTTCAGCGCTCTCGCCCGATCCCGTTCCGGGGATCAGATAGGGACTTCCTGCCGTGACGATCAACATCGACATTGACATCGAGGCCGACATGGTCGATTCCAGCGAGGTCTTCGACCCCGCCGCACACGCCGCCGCCATGGTCGGCCACCACTACCGCGTCGACGACTACTACGAGGTCGGCCGCGAGAAGGTGCGCGAGTACGCCCGCGCGGTGCAGGACTATCACCCGGTCCACTGGGACGAGGACATCGCCCAGAGCTACGGTCACAACGGGCTGGTCGCCCCCCTCACGTTCATCTCCCTGGTCGGAATCCTGGCCCAGCGCAAGCTCTTCGAGCAGATCGTCACCGGCTACGACCTGAGCCAGATCATGCAGACCGATCAGATCCTGGAGTTCCACCGGCCCATCCGGGCCGGCGACCAACTGTCCTGCATCGTCTACCTGCACTCCTTCCGGCAGGCCTTCGGCGGCGACATCATCGTCACCCGCAACGACGTGGTCGACCAGAACGACGAGCTGGTCCTCACCACCTACACCACCCTCATCGGCCGCAGTGGCGGTGACATCGATCCCAACATGGGTGAGGCCGTGCGCAACGTGCTCATGCACGGCGTCGGCCCGGACGAGCGTCCGGAGCACCACCCGCGCAGCGCCGACGTGCCGCCGCCCCCGGCGCCGGTCGAGATCGCGGCCACCGGCACGATCGCCGCGAGCAAGCACGTCCGCCGCTTCGAGGATGTGATCGTCGGCGCCGAACTGCCCCCGCGCGTGGTTCGTCTCACCCGCGGTGATCTGGTGAACTACGCCGGCGTCTCCGGCGACGCCAACCCGATCCACTGGAGCGACGATGTCGTGAAGCTGGTCGGCCTGGAAAACGTTGTGGCGCACGGCATGCTGACCATGGGCCTGGGCGGCGGCTTCGTCACCTCCTGGCTCGGCGACCCAGGTGCGGTCAAGGAGTACAACGTCCGCTTCACCAGCCCCGTCTACGTTCCGGTCGACCGTCCCGCGGAGATCGAGTACACCGGCAAGGTCAAGTCCGTGGACCCGGAGACCCGCACCGCCGTCGTCGCCATCGTGGCGAAGTCCGAGGGGCGCAAGATCTTCGGCCGCGCCACCGCAACGGTGCAGCTCTCCTGACCTTCGACCCGACGTACGCTGCGACACCCCGATTGGCGATCGCCACGCGGGGTAACGTACACTCGGGAATCTGGGGTTACCAGCCGATGCGCGCTGCTCCGAGGAGCGGCGCGCATGTTGTGTGAAAACCCGTGTACAACTGAATAGAACAGTGGCTGGACTCGTTACCCCGTCCAGCCGAAGGGGCGTAGCTCAACTGGCAGAGCAGCGGTCTCCAAAACCGCAGGTTGCAGGTTCAAGTCCTGTCGCCCCTGCCCTGGATGCCGACGTAGAGAGGATCGACGTGAGCGACGAGCGGGACACTCGCCACGAAGATGGCGATGACACCGCCGCGGTGGCTCGGCCGAGCGGCAAGCGGTCCGCCCGGCGCACGCGCGCCGCGTCGTCCAGTGCCGTCGCGACGATCGATCGACCGTCGGACTCGGCCAAGGCAACCACCAAGCAGTCCGGCAAGGACAAGAAGGCCGGGCGAGGCGGAACGGGCAATCCGTTCAAGCGCCTGGTGAAGTTCCTCAAGGAAGTCATCGCGGAACTTCGCAAGGTCATCTGGCCCAACCGCAAGCAGATGGTCACCTATACGAGCGTTGTCCTGGTGTTCGTGATTTTCATCGTCGCGTACATCAGCGGGTTGGATCTGGCGTTCATCAAGGGTGTCAGCTGGCTCTTCGGCTAGGCGGCACGATGACCGCGTCTGACCGTCGCGGCCGGTGACCGGCCCCCGGGCAGAGGCGGGGAGCGGGACCATCCGCCGGGCGTTTTGTCCCGGCGCGCAGAGGATTACGTGACGACTAAGGAAGCGAGTGCCCCAGTGAGCACCCCGGAGAACGGCACAACCGAGGAATTCCCGGTGGATGACGCGGTGATCGAAGAGACCACCGCGGACGTCGAAGACGACGCTGAGGGCTTCGCCGACGAGGCCGAGACTTTTGCCGCCGACGCGGAGGCCGGCGAGTTCGCCGCCGACGCCGAGGAGGACGAGCCCGCCCGCCCCGCCGCCGAGCTCTCCGATGAGCCGGCCGACCCGGTCGCCGAGATGACCGCCGCGCTCCGGCGCGCGCCCGGTGACTGGTACGTGGTCCACTCCTACGCCGGCTACGAGAACAAGGTGAAGACCAATCTCGAGACCCGCGTGCAGAACCTCGGTCTCGAGGACTACATCTTCCAGGTCGAGGTGCCGACCGAAGAGGTCACCGAGATCAAGAACGGCCAGAAGAAGAACGTCAACCGCAAGGTGCTGCCGGGCTACATCCTGGTCCGCATGGAGCTGAACGACGAGTCCTGGGGCGCGGTGCGCAACACCCCCGGCGTCACCGGTTTCGTCGGCGCCACCTCGCGGCCCTCGCCGCTCACCATTCCCGAAGTGGTGAAGTTCCTGGTCCCGGCCGCGCAGCAGAAGAAGGCCGTCCCGGCGACGGCCGCTGCCGCCGCCGCGGCCCCCGGCGAGACCCCGATCGTGAAGCCGGTCATCGAGGTCGACTTCGAGGTCGGCGAGTCGGTGACCGTCATGGACGGCCCCTTCGCCACCCTCCCGGCCAGCATCTCCGAGGTCAATGCCGAGCAGCAGAAGCTCAAGGTGCTGGTCTCGATCTTCGGCCGCGAGACTCCGGTCGAGTTGGCCTTCACGCAGGTCGCCAAGATTTAAGTGCGTCAGGGCGGTGGCCCGGTCCGCTTCCGGGCCGGTGTCACCGCCTTTTTCGCGTTCGCATAGACTTGACGGGTTGTGCCTCGGGCGATCCTGTCCGGGGCACGGTCCGGAGAAGGCTTACGGGAATCCGTAAGGAACCTAACCCAAGGAAGAAAGATGCCCCCGAAGAAGAAGAAGGTCGCTGGGCTCATCAAGCTCCAGATCCAGGCCGGTGCCGCCAACCCGGCTCCGCCGGTCGGTCCGGCGCTGGGTCAGCACGGCGTCAACATCATGGAGTTCTGCAAGGCGTACAACGCGGCGACCGAGTCGCAGCGTGGCAACGTCATCCCGGTCGAGATCACGGTCTACGAAGACCGCTCGTTCGACTTCAAGCTGAAGACGCCGCCCGCCGCGCGTCTGCTGCTGAAGGCCGCCGGGATCCAGAAGGGCTCCGCCGAGCCGCACCGCAACAAGGTCGCGCAGATCACCATGGACCAGGTCCGTGAGATCGCCAAGACCAAGCAGGAAGACCTGAACGCCAACGACATCGACGCCGCGGCGAAGATCATCGCCGGCACCGCCCGCTCGATGGGTATCACCATCGCGGAGTAGGGCTCTCCGCGGTGAGCGTGTCAGGCCCGGAGGCGCCGCTCCGCCACTCCGCGCTTGCCTGCGTAACCACGTAGGGCCCGCGATCGCCGCAGTTGGATACAGAGCTCTTGTGGAAGGGACCGCCTGTCCCGCACCACTTCTGACTTAGACAAGGACAGAGAATCATGGCAAAACGAAGCAAGGCTTATCTCGAGGCGGCCGCCAAGGTCGACCGCGCCGCGCTCTACGCTCCGCTGGCCGCCGCGCGCCTGGCGAAGGAGACCTCGACCACCAAGACCGACGCGACCGTCGAGGTCGCCGTGCGTCTGGGTGTCGACCCCCGTAAGGCCGACCAGATGGTCCGTGGCACCGTCAACCTGCCGCACGGCACCGGTAAGACCGCCCGCGTCATCGTGTTCGCGGTCGGCGACAAGGCCGCCGAGGCCGAGGCCGCCGGTGCGGACGCCGTGGGCGCCGAGGACCTGATCGAGCGCATCCAGGGCGGCTGGCTGGACTTCGACGCCGCGATCGCCACCCCGGACCAGATGGCCAAGGTCGGTCGTATCGCTCGCGTGCTGGGCCCGCGTGGCCTGATGCCGAACCCGAAGACCGGCACCGTCACCCCCGATGTGACCAAGGCCGTCAACGACATCAAGGGCGGCAAGATCAACTTCCGCGTCGACAAGCAGGCCAACCTGCACTTCGTGATCGGCAAGGCTTCCTTCGACGAGAAGAAGCTGGCCGAGAACTACGGCGCCGCGCTCGACGAGATCCTGCGTGTCAAGCCCTCCACCGCGAAGGGCCGCTACGTCAAGAAGGTGACGTTCTCGACCAACACCGGACCGGGCATCCCGGTGGATCCGAACCGCACCCGTAACTTCGCCGAGGAAGACTGATTCCTCGACGCGGTAACGCGTAGCAACGCATGAAGCCCGAAGGGCCGGTACGAATCTCGTACCGGCCCTTCGCTTTTGCGAAGAAGAACAGCAGGGTGTCACCCCCGTTTTGGCGTATCGATGCCGGTCCGCTATATTGGACGACGGTCACCGGCCTGTTCGGTGATCACCCCCAAATCGTTCTACCGAAGACCGTTGGTTGCTGCCGTCAGGCGGCTGAAGGTCCGGCGATATTGCCGGCGGCCCACGCAGGGAGAGCCGAGGTCGGGAAACCCGCGAGAAATCGCGACTGTTTCTTGTGCGCCCCGGGACCACCTTGCGTCCGGGGCGTTTGCTTTGTCGCCGGCCCCTGTGGCGGAACTCGGTAGTTCATACGAGATCCGACCATCCAGAGAGGAGGCGAAGTATGGCAAAGGCTGAGAAGGTCACCGCGGTTGCGGAGATCACCGAGCAGTTCAAGTCGTCCACCGCGACTGTCGTCACGGAATACCGTGGCCTGTCCGTCGGCAAGATCACTGAGCTGCGTCGTGCCCTCGGCGCGAACGCTACCTACTCCGTCGCCAAGAACACCCTGGTCAAGCGCGCTGCCGCCGAGGCGGGCGTGGAAGGCCTGGATGACTTGTTCGTCGGTCCGACCGCCATCACCTTCATTACGGGTGAGCCGGTCGACGCCGCGAAGGCGCTGAAGGCGTTCGCCAAGGACAACAAGGCGCTCATCATCAAGGGCGGCTACATGGACGGCGCCGCGCTGTCCGTGTCCGAGGTCGAGCGCATTGCCGACCTGGAGTCGCGCGAGGTGCTGCTGGCCAAGCTGGCCGGCGCCATGAAGGGCAACCTGTCGAAGGCTGCCGGGCTGTTCGCCGCCCCGGCCTCGCAGATCGCTCGCCTGGCCGCGGCCCTGGAGGAGAAGAAGCGCGCCGAGGGTGGCGCCGCCGAAGCTCCGGCCGCAGACGCCGAATAAGTCACTACCCCAAACCTCTTCGTCGCCGTTCGCGCGGTGACGGAACTACCGAAAGGAAATATCAATGGCCAACGTTGATGAGCTGCTCGAGACCTTCGCCGGCATGACCCTGCTGGAGCTGTCCGAGTTCGTGAAGGCGTTCGAGGACAAGTTCGAGGTCACCGCTGCCGCTCCGGTCGCCGTCGCCGTCGCCGGTGGCGCCGCTGCTCCGGCCGAGGCCGCCGAGGAGCAGGACGAGTTCGACGTCATCCTCGAGGGTGCCGGCGACAAGAAGATCCAGGTCATCAAGGTCGTGCGCGAGATCGTCTCCGGCCTGGGCCTGAAGGAAGCCAAGGACCTGGTCGAGGGTGCCCCGAAGCCGATCCTGGAGAAGGTCGCCAAGGACGCCGCCGAGGCCGCCAAGGCGAAGCTGGAAGAGGCCGGCGCCAAGGTTTCCGTCAAGTAAGACGGACCTGTGGCGGGGCACAGCCCCGGGCCGCGTTGATTGTGAAAAGGGTGGTTCCCATTGGGGGACCGCCCTTTTCGCGTATTGTGCCGTCGTGATTGGCGCGTAATCGATAATTCGATACGAATGTTGCTACCGACCAGTCAGGTCCCAGTGTCCGAGACGGTGCATATGCGATACAGTGACCGGACCTACTGTGATGCGCCACACCGCGCGAATTTTGTGGCCCGTAGTCACACGTAGTGCGCTCGTCGGAGAAAGTGGAGGTTGGCGTGGGCGTCGAGGTCAGAACCGAAGGCATCACGAAGTCGTTCGGTTCGCAGCGTATTTGGCAGGACGTCACGCTGACGCTGCCGCCGGGGGAAGTCAGCGCATTGCTCGGCCC
>NZ_JBSGCB010000082.1:0-27377 GCF_053601595.1 Nocardia sp. NPDC004711
GAGGCGAGCAGGACGAATTGGACGTGGGTCAGGTCGAAGGGGGCCAGTGCCGCGCGTTGCGCGGCCTGCCAGCGGTTGGTCACCTGCCAGAGCAAGAGACCGGGGCTTTCGTCGGCGTGCTCGAATTCGGTGCGCAATCCGTCATTCGCCATCACTGCCCGACCATAGCGCGGGAGATGCGGTCGAAATCGTGGGCGGTTAGCTCGACCAGGCCGCGGCGCAGCACGATCCCCCAGTTGGGGACGCTGGTCAGGTCGAGCTCGGTGCGCAGGTCGTCGATGGGGACCTCGCGGGCCGCGCGGTCGTAGTCGACCGCGCGCCGCCAGGGGCGGAAGCAGCCGCCCTGTTCCTCGACCTGCCAGGCCGGGCCATCGGCGACGGTGCCGATGGCGGTGAAGGATTTGATCGGTTCGCCCTCGCGCATGCCGGTGCGGGGCGAGTAGTAGACCAGTCCGTCCCCGGCCTTCATGCGTTCCACGGCCGCGCGCTTGCCGTGATTGGCCTGCGCGAAGCCGAGTTCCACACCCCGGCGGACATGATCGCGGGAGACGACCGCGAGCCAGTACCTGGTGCTCATACCAGCACCGCCTCGGCGGCCGCGACCAGCGCCTCGACATCGCCCTGCAGGGACTTGGCGAGATTACCGCCCATGATCTTGTTCCAGAGGCCGCGCAGCGGGCCCTCCATGGTGATGCGGACCTTCACAGTGGTGCGCTCACCGTCGGTGGTGACCTCGTGGGCGAAGATCAGCCGCGCGCCGATCAGCTTGGACGAGTCGACGAATTCGGTGTCGGTGAGCTTGGTGACGACGAACTTGGTCTTGGGACCACCCTTGGGCTTGAGGGTGCCGGTGGCGCCCTGCTGGAAGGGGCCGTCGAGGGTGACCCACTCGGTGTCCTGGTTCCACTCGGGCCAGGTGGCCATGTCGGCCCACTTGGTGAAGAAGGCGGCGGGGGTGGCGGTCGAGGTGGCGGAGGCTTCAGCGATGAACGTCATGCAATTAGTATGCGCGCTTAGTACTTCTGCGTCAACCCCTGATCTTCGATCGGTTCGGAACAGGGTCGATCGGCTCACAACCGACCCTCCGCGGGGAACACGATCCGCGGCGAGTATGTTGCACCGTCCGTGACTGCTACCGATCTGACCATGTACTCGACGACCTGGTGCGGCTACTGCCGTCGCCTCAAGAAGCAGCTCGACGAGGCCGGCATCACCTACGAGGTGATCGACATCGAGGACCATCCCGATGCCGCCGAATTCGTGGGCAGCGTGAACAACGGCAATCACGTTGTGCCGACCGTGAAGTACCGCGACGGCTCGACGGCCACCAACCCCACCCTGGTACAGGTGAAAGAGGCCCTGGCCGCCATCGGCTAGCCCCGGGGATGAAGAAAGAAGCCGCACACCGGTAGGTGTGCGGCTTCTTGTTGTGCCCGATCAGCTTTCGGCGGCCCAGGATTCGACAATGGTCCGGGCGATCGAAATCGACCCCGGCAGCAGCAGTTTCGCCTCGCCGCCGGTGGCCCCGGTGGGCGATCCCCACGCGCCCGCGGCCAGCGCGGCCCGCACCTCGTCGCGGGTGAACCAGTAGGCCTCGGCGATCTCGCCGTCGTGGAAGGACAGCGGCTGGTCCGGGTCGGCGACGGCGGCGAAGCCGAGCATGAGCGAGCGCGGGAAGGGCCAGGGCTGGCTGCCCAGGTAGCGGATCTCGCGGACGTCGACGCCGACCTCCTCCTTGATCTCGCGTTCGACGCAGCGTTCCAGCGACTCCCCCGCCTCCACGAAACCGGCCAGCAGCGAGAACAACCCCTGCGGCCAGGTGTGCTGGCGGGCCAGCAGCACGCGGTCGCCGCCGTCGTGGATGAGGCAGATGACGGCCGGGTCGGTACGCGGGAAATCCTCGTGCCCGGTTTCGCTGATGCGCGACCAGCCGCCGTTGGCAGCTCTGGTGGGGGTGCCGTCGACGGCGCTGAAGACCGCCTTGTCGTGCCAGTTCAGCAGGGCGATGGCGGTGGAGAGCAGGCCGGTGCCGAAATCGTCGAGGTCCAGGGTGGAGCCGTAGGCGCGCAGGTCGGCCAGCGTGCCCTCGATGGTGTTGTCGCGCACGGCCCACAGGTGGGTGCCGTCGTCGACGCCGAGGAAGACGGCCTCGGGCGTACGTTCGGGGGCGAGGGTGAGTGCGGGCTCGAGCACCACGGTCCCGTTGTCGACGCGCACCTGGCCGCGCTTGTTCATTCGCAGGAGTTTGGCCTGGGCCCAGCCCTCTTTCAGGGCCTGTTCGTCGGAGCGGAGGTCTTCGGCCCGGTCGAGTGAGGTACGGGACAGCACCGGAACGGCATTCAGCTGGAAACCTGACACACCCCGAGACTAGACGGGCGTGATCGTCAGGCGTGGACGCGGCGCAGATAGAGGAGCTTGTCCCCGGTCTCGAGGGCGTCGGTCTCGGGATCGCCGACGCGGATGAGGCGGCCGTCGCGGACCACGCCCAGCACGATGTCGCGCAGGTGACGCGGGGAGCCGCCGATCTCCTCGGTCTCCACGTCGCGTTCGGCGATGGCGAAGCCGGCCTCGGGGGTGAGCAGGTCCTCGATCATGTCGACCACCGCCGGGGTGGTGGTGGCGATGCCGAGCAGGCGGCCGGCGGTCTCGGAGGACACCACCACCGAGTCGGCGCCGGATTGACGCAGCAGGTGGGTGTTCTCGGCCTCGCGCACCGCCGCGGAAATCTTTGCCCTGGGATTGATTTCGCGGGCGGTGAGGGTGACCAGGACGGCGGTGTCGTCGCGGTTGGCGGCCACCACGACGGCAGCGGCGTGCTGAACTCCGGCCAGCCGCAACACATCCGACTTGGTGGCCGAGCCATGCACCGTCACCAGTCCGGCATTCGCCGCGAATTCGAGCACCTGCGGGTCGGTGTCGACCACCACGATGTCGCCGGCCTGCGCGCCGTCGGCCAGCATGGCGTCCACTGCGGTGCGGCCCTTGGTGCCGTAGCCGACTACCACGGTGTGATTACGCACGGTGCGCCTCCATCGCTGAATCTTGAACGCCTGCCGGGATCGTTCGGTGAGCACCGCCAGGGTGGTGCCGACCAGGACGATGAGGAACAGGATCCGCAGCGGCGTGACAATGAGGATATTGATCAGCCGCGCGGTGGGGGTGACCGGTGTGATGTCGCCGTAGCCGGTGGTCGACAGCGACACCGTGGCGTAGTAGGCGCAGTCCAGCAGGCCCATCCGGTCGCGGGCGTTGTCGTGGTAGCCGTCGCGTCCGATGTACACCACCAGGGTGGCCGCCACCAGCAGCAGCACCGCCACGCCCAGCCGCCGCACCAGGGAGTACCAGGGGCTGGACTGGGCCGAGGGGACCCGCAGGACGCCGACCAGAGCGTGGTCGGGCCGCTCGGTGAGACCGGCCAGTCCGCGCGAGGAGTCACCGAACACGTGAATCACCGGTCATTTCGGGCACTTCTGGCTGCGGCACAGGTCCGGAGCGTACCGGGCGAAACGCCGTGCGGCGGTTTCGGCGGGCGCGCGTCGCGAAGTCGCGCGGCGGTCCGGGGCTCAGTACAGCGGGTCCGGCGGCACCGATTCCGGATCGGGTGGCGGCTCCAAATCGGGTGGGAAATCGAAGCCCGGCACCGGATCCCGGTGCGAGCCCGGGCGGGCATCGGCGCGCTCGGTGGGCATCGGCGCCGAGGCCGGTGGCGCATCGGAGCCGGGTGGCGCTTCCGGGTCGGGCGGCGGCTCGAACCCGGGCGCGGGTTCATCGTCGTATCCGGCGGGTGCGGATCGTCCCGAAGCGGCCGGGAGACGCAGCATTTCGACATCGGTGGGCTCGACAGGACCCGGGTCGTCGTCGTCCGGCTCGGGCGGGAGCGGGGGTTCGGGCGGGGTCGGCGGAATCCGGCGGGGCGCCGCGTCGGTGATGATGGCGGCGAGTTCGGCTGGGCCGGGCAGGTGTTCGGGGGCGATGGTGCGGCCGGTGCGGACGTAGTGGAAGGCGGCGACCGTCTCGGCCAGCAGGTTGGATTCGGCGCGGCCACTGCGGGCGGCCTCCAGACGGGCCCAGGCCAGCCGGTAGACGGCGAGCTGGACGGCGACCGAATCCTCGTCGGCGCGTTGCGGTTCCGCGCCGGTCTTCCAGTCGACGATGACCCAGGTGCCGTCGGGGCGGCGGAAGACGGCATCCATGCGGCCGCGAATCACGGTGCCCGCGATGGTGGTTTCGAAGGAGATCTCCACCTCGACGGGATTGCGGTCGGCCCACGGGGAGGCGAGGAAGGCCTCCTGCAGACGCATGAGGTCGGCGTCGGTGTCGGTGATGTCGGCCGCGCCGGGCAGTTCCTCGAAGCCGAGCAGGCGCGCGCCGCCGAACCAGCGCTGCAGCCAGGCGTGGAAGGCGGTGCCGCGGCGAGTGTAGGGGCTGGGCGGGTACGGGAGCGGACGGCGCAGGCGGGCGGCGAGTTTCGCGGGATCGGCGCTCAGGTCGACCAGGGCGGTGGCGGCGAGCTGGCCGGGCAGTTCGACCTCGCGCACGGCCTGTTCGGCGGCGCGATGCTCGGCGATGAGGGCACTGACATCCTCGGCCCAGCCTTCGGGATCCTCGTCCTCCGGCTCGGGATCGGCTGCGGCGCCGCTGAATTCGGGTCCGAAGTCGAGTTCCGTCTGCTGTGGGCGGGATTCGGCGCGCAGGGTGTCGAGTGCGGCCTTGACCAGGGTCACCCCCTCCTCCACGAATTCGCGGCGGGCGCCGAGCGGGTCGCGCGGCCAGGTGGCGGTCTGCGGGTTGTCGGTGAAGGGGTTGGGGGTGTCGGGCAGGGGCGGATCGTCCCAGCGGTCGATGTGCACCCCGCGCGCCAGCTCCGAGCCCGGGGCCTCGGTCTCGTGTTTGAGCTCGAGCAGAAAGGCGGAGGGGCCCTTGGGTTTCGAGCCGGTCTCCGACCAGTGGTGGGCCGAGACGAACAGGGCGCGCTCGGTGCGGGTGAGGGCCACGTAGAACAGCCGGCGTTCCTCGTCGAGGCGGCGGGCAGCGAGGGCCTTCTTATGGTCGTCGAGGGCGCGTTCCAGGTCGGCGCGGTCGTGGAGGTCGGCCAGGTCGAGGACGGGGACGCCGTCGGTGGCGTCCTCCTGCTCACGGTCGCCGCGCAGCGCGGTCGGGAGTTCGGCGAGCGCGCCCATCCAGGTGGCGGTGCCGGTGCCGGACGGGAAGGTGCCGTCCACCACGTGCGGGACCGCGACCACCTCCCATTCCAGGCCCTTGGCCGCATGCACGGTGAGCACCTGGACGCGGTCGTGGGCGACCTCGACTTCGCCTGGCTCCAAACCGTTTTCGACCTCTTCGGCGGCGGCGAGGAAGTCGAGCAGGCCGGACAGGGAGGAGCGGTGGTCGGCCGAGTATCCGGCCACCACCTCGGCGAAGGCGTCGAGGTGCTCGCGCCCGGCGGCGGCGTGGGTGCGGCGGGCCTGGGTCTCCACGCCGATGCCGATGGTCCGCTCCACATCGGCGACCAGTTCGGCCAGCGGCTGCCCGGCGCGCTCACGAAGCGCGGAGAGCTCGCGCCCGAGCGCCGTGATGCGGGCGAAGCCCTGGGCCGAATACTGGTCCGGCTCACCGGGATCGGCGATGGCGTCGCCGAGTCCGGCCTTCTCGGCGGGTTCGGGCGCGACCTCGCGCAGCGCCTCGTCCAGGGTGGCGGTGTCGGTGATGGCGTCGGCCTGCCCGGCGGGGCGGCGGATGGACAGTTCCCGGGCACGGCGGGACAGGGCCGCGATGTCCGCGACGCCGATCCGCCAGCGGGCACCGGTCAGAATGCGCACCGCCGCGCTACCGGCCGACGGGTCGGCGACCAGGCGCAGGGTGGCGACGATATCGGCGACCTCCGGCGTGTGCAGCAGCCCGCCCAGGCCGACGATCTCCACGGGTAATCCGCGCTCCCGCAAGGCTTCCGCGAGCGGGGCGGCATCGGCATTGCGCCGCACCAGCACCGCGGAGGTGGGCGGCGGGTCGCTCGCGTCGTTCGCGGTCTCCCATTCGGCGGCGATCCGCTCGGCGACCCACTCCCGTTCCACCGCAACGGTTTCCGCGAGCGCCAAGGCGACCAGTCCGGCCGTGGCGTCCGGGCGGGGCCGCAGCGCGTCCACCGTCACTCCCCCGCCGCGCGCCGCCCGCTCGCGCAGGGGATCCGACACCAGGTTGGCCAGATCCAGGGCCTCCGGCGGATTCCGCCAGCTGGTGAGCAGCGGCAGGATCGGCGCGGGAATCCCTGGGGCACTGGGGAAGTCGGTGGCGAAGCGCGGCAGATTGGCCGCCGACGCGCCACGCCAGCCGTAGATCGACTGCATGGGGTCGCCGACCGCGGTCACGGCCAGCGGTTGCCGAGTCCGCGCGGCGGCCGGGTCGGGTTGAGCCGTCGCACCGAAGAGGGAGGAGAGCAGGATGCGCTGGGAGTGGCCGGTGTCCTGGTATTCGTCCAGGAGGACGAGGCGGAAGCGATCGCGTTCGGCCGCACCGACTTCCGCGTGGGTGGCGGCCAGGCGGGCCGACAAGGACATTTGCGCGCCGAAGTCCAGGGCGCCGCGGCGGCGCAGTTCCTCGGCGAGGCGATCCACCAGGGGCAGCAGGGCGACGCGCTCGTGCTGAGCTTCGAGGAGGTCGAGGAGAGCCTTCTTGGGGCCGCCCTTCTGCCGGGGTCCGGCGGGGAGGGTGTGGACGAGGCGCTCCAATTCCAGGTGGGCCGCGGCCAATTGGTGCGGTTCCACCAGGTGTTCGGCGAGCTGGCCGGAGAGGGCGAGCACGGCCTCGGTGACGCCGACGGGGCTGCGGTCGGTGTCGAGGTCGCCGTCCCAGGTGGAGACGACCCGGTAGGCGAGCTGCCACAGCTGGGTCTGGGTGAGCAGGGTGGCGGTGGGTTCGACCGGCAGCAGCAGGCCGTATTCGGTGAGCAGGCGGCCCGCGTAGGAGTGGTAGGTGCTGATCTCCGGTTCGGACGAGGTGAGCTGGGCGCGCAGGTGGCCGGTGGGGTCGATGTCGCGCACCACCGGTGCGCCGGCCAGCCGGGCCAGGCGGGTGCGGATGCGCTGGGTGAGCTGCTGGGCGGCCTTGCGGGTGAAGGTCAGTCCCAGTACCTGTTCGGGTTCGACCAGGCCGTTGGCCACCATCCAGACCACGCGGGCGGCCATGGTCTCGGTCTTGCCCGCACCCGCGCCCGCCACCACCAGGGTGGGTCCCGGCGGGGCGGCGATGACGGCGGCTTGTTCGTCGGTGGGCGGCGGCAGACCCAGCGCGTCGGCGAGCTGACGCGGGGTGACGCGCACTAGTCCGTCACCTGCCGGCCGGTGTCCTGCACGGGGCAGCTGCCGGCCACCTTGCAGTGACGGCAGCCGTCATTGCGCATGGCGAGGTAGCTGGGGCCCTTGGAGGCATCGGCGGCGTCGTGGATGACGGTGCGCCAGGTCTCGATTCCGTCCGCGTCCAGCGGCGGCTGGGTGCGCTGGGTCGCGCCCTCCTTGCTGCTGGGCTTGGCCACGTAGACCAGGCGCGCGCCGCCGGGCTCGCCCTCGCCGAGCGCGCCCTCGGCGGCGGCGACCTGATAGGTGGCCAGCTGTGCGTGCTCCTCGGCGGCCTGCTTGGAGATGGGGGTCTTGCCGGTCTTCACGTCGACGATGACGAAGCGGCCCAGGGCATCTCGTTCCACCCGGTCGACGCGGCCGCTGATCCGCACCGGCTGTTCGCCGGGGCCGCGGGCGGGCAGCACGCAGTCCACCGGCACCTCGACGCCGATGGCGGTGAGCTCGTCGCGGGTATTGCGCAGCCAGGCCAGGAAGGTGTCGACCATGGTCTCGGTGCGGCGCAGTTCCGCCCGGGAGTGCCAGTTCTCGCCGTCGCGGGCGGTGGGGTCGACCTTCTTCCACGCCTTGGCCAGGGCCTGTTTGACCTGGTCCTCGCTGACCTGCCCGGCCAGCGCCTGTACCAGGGTGTGCACCAGATTGCCCTTGAGCGCGTGCGGGTTCTCGCCGTCGCCGCCGCCGTGCCGTTCCAGCGCCCAGCGCAGCGGGCAGGTCTTCAGCTGATCCACGGTGGACGGCGACAGCGAGATCGCGCCTTCTTCGCTGTCCCACAACGGATTCGCCGAGGAGAGCTCCGCGGTGCCGTACCAGTCGTCCGGGTGTGCGCCGCGCACCCCGGCCGCCGCCAGCCGCGCCAGCTGCCGGGCCGCGCGCAGGCGGCGCTCCGGCGCGGTCTCGGGATCGCAGGCGGCGGCCCGCAATTCGGCGATGAGGGCGTGCATGGCCAGGGCACGGCCCGGGTCCACCGGCGGCGGGATCCGGCCCGGCTGGCCGTCGGCGGCCTCCCCGTCCATGTCGGCCAGGAATCGCGACGGCACCAGATCCTGGTCCCCCGTGACGGATTCGACCGCGGTCACCAGCAGTGACCGGCGCGCCCGGCTGCACGCCACCAGCAGCAGTCGCCGCTCCTCGGCCAGCAGCGGCGCGGCCCGGCTCACCTTCTCCCCCGAACCGCCCACGCCCGCCAGCAGATCCACCAGATCCTCGACGCCGAGCAGGGTGCCGCGCGGCCGCAGATTGGGCCAGATGCCCTCCTGCACGGCCGCCACCGCCACGGTGTCCCACTCTCGCCCGGCGGCCGCGTGCGCGCTGCAGATGGTCACCGCCTCGCCCGGATCGGTGATCGGCGCGTTGTCCTGCGGAATCTCCTGCTGCTCCAGGTATTCCACGAATCCTTCGATGGTGGCGCGCGGCAGCCGGTCCACATACGCCGCGGCCGCCTCGAACAACCCGACCACCGCGTCGAGGTCCCGATCGGCCTGCATCCCGACCGCTCCCCCGCGCTCGGACTGCCCCACCCACCGCCGCTCGAGCGTGGAGCCCGTCCACACCCCCCACATCACGTCTTCCAGCCCGCCCCCGTCCCGCCGCACCTTCCGCGCCCGCCCCAGCGCCTTCAGCACCCGCCGCAGCGGCGCGGCCTCCACCGGCGTGAGCTTCTCCAGCACCACCCGATTCCCGGCCCCTACCAGCAGATCCCGCAGCATCTCCGCCGACGACCGATCCAGGTCGGCGAATCGCTCCGCATCCCGGTCGAATTCGGCGTCCGGCCGCGGCCGGACCGGGCTGTCGCCACGCGGCGGTGCGGCAGCAGACGACGAGCCCGCACCCGCACCGGGCGACTCGGACAGTCGCCCGCTGTCTGTCGGATCCGATTCCGTCGCATCGGATTCGGCCGCGCCGATCGAATCGCGCTCGGCATCGTCGTCGGTCGCACGCTCCGGATATCCGAGCTCCATGACCGTGCGCCGGATACCGCGCCGCAGCCGCCGCAGGCTGATCTGGTCGGCGCCGCCCAGCGGTCCGGCCAGCAGGTCGAGCGCGTCGTCGGCGGTGAACGCAATCGGCCGCGGATGCCGCACCGAGGTCGGATCGCCCGCGGTTACGGCCCGCAGCGCCAGCAACATCCACACCGCGCCCCGCCGCCGCGCGAGCGGAACATCCGCCGGCGGCTGCCGCACCGGCACACCGGCGGCCAGCAGGGCCCGCCGCAGCGGCGCCAGCGACAGCGGCACCGACCGCACGATCACCGCCATGTGCGACCAGGGCACCCCGTGGGTGAGATGCGCGCGCCGCAGATGATCGGCGATCAGTGCCGCCTCCTTCGCCGGTGTGGTCAGCACCTGCACCCGCACCTCGCCACCGGACTGTGTACCGCCCCGGGCACTCTCGGATCGACCGCGTTGATCGGTACCCCCGGCCGCGCGCCGCGCCGAATCGCTCGCTCCGACCCGACTACGCCCGGTGCCGCCCCGATCGCCTGCGCCGGTCGTGTGCGGCGCGGCCGCGGCGGCGTGCCGGATGCCGTTCGAACGGCGTGTGCCGCCGTTGGCAGTCGTGGACGTCGTGTCGTTCGGTCCCGATGCGCCGGCTGGGCCGTCGATGTGCGGCGGGGTTGTGGCACCGCGTGATTCGTCGCCGTCCACGAGGCCGGCGGCGATCTCGTGGAGGAAATCGAAGGTGGCGGCGGTGGGGCGGGAATCGGGCGGTGGAGTGCGGTGGGGCGCGGCGCCGGGGAGGCGGGCGGCTATGCGGTCGGCTATTTCCTGGATAGCGGGAGTGGAGCGGTGGTTGTGGCGCAGGATGATGCGGCGGCCGGCGGGGGCGTCGGGGTCGGCGGCGAAGCGGGGGTCGGCGCCGCGGAAGGTGTAGACGGCCTGGTCGGGGTCGGCGGCGATGACCGTGGTGGCGGCGCCGCTGCCCAGGGCGCGGATGAGCTGGGCGGCATGGGGATCGAGGTGCTGGGCGTCGTCGGCGAGGATGCAGTGCAGCCGATTGCGTTCGGCGGCAAGGAGTTCGGTGTCGGTGTAGAAGGCGTCCAGGGCGGCGGTGACGAGTTCGGCGGCGTCGAGGGCGGGGGCGCTGGCCTCGGGCACGTCCATGCCGACCGACCAGCGCAGCATCATGATCTGCTCATAACGTTCGGCGAAGCGCCCGGCGGCGACCCATTCCGGATGGTCGTGGGCGCGCCCGAGTTCGATGAGATCCTCGGGCCCCAGACCACGTTCGGTGGCCCGCAGCATGAGGTCCCGCAATTGTTCGGCGAATCCGGCGGCGGGCAGCGCGGGATGCAGCCTTTCGGGCCATGCGGCGGCACCGTCGGCGAGGTCGCCGCGCAGCAGTTCGCGCACCACGATGTCCTGCTCGGATCCGGTGAGCAGGCGCGGCGGCGGATTGCCGTGCGCCGCCGCGAAGGAGCGCAGCAGTCCGAAGGCGTAGGAGTGGATGGTCCGCACCAGCGGCCCGCGGGTGGCGCCGGGCACCCCGCCCAGTTCCGGATCGGCCGCGGCGACGCGGGCGGTGATGGCGGTGCGCACGGCGGTGGCGGCGCGCTTGGTGTAGGTGAGCACCAGCACCGATTCGGGCGGGGCCCCGGCCAGGATGCGCGCGGCGGCCACATCGACCAGCAGTGCGGTCTTGCCGGTCCCGGGTCCGCCGAGCACCTGCCAGGGCTGCCAGCCGGGGTCGGCGCCGAGGTCGTCGAACAGCGGCCGGAGGGCGGCGTCCCACTCCCGTGAGGGGGTCTCCGCCTCGGCCCGGCGCACCAATTGCACCGAGCTATCCGATCGCATCACGTCGGCTATTTCAACAGACCGCCCCGACAGGTTTCGTTTGCCATGAGTTGGCCGTGCCGCCGATCACAGTCCGGAAGCTGTTCATATCGGGCGCAGGCAGCAGAATGGGCAGCGTGGTGGAGCTTCATAGTCATCGTTTCGGTCCCCCGACCGGTCCGGTCGTGCTGGCGTTGCACGGGTTGACGGGCCACGGCCGGCGCTGGCAGGCGCTGGCCGACGAGCATCTCCCCGATGTCCGGATCATTGCACCGGATCTGCGGGGGCACGGGAGGTCGCCCGGCGTGCCGCCGTGGGATTTCGAAACTCTCGTCGATGATCTCGCGGCGCTCCTGGAGAACGAGACGAGCGAACCCGTGGTGGTGCTCGGGCATTCGTTCGGCGCGGCCACCGCGGTGCATCTGGCGCATCGCCGCCCGGAACTGGTGCGCGGGCTGGTCTTGCTGGATCCGGCCATCGGCCTGGAGCCCGAGCGCATGCTGACCATCGCGAATTCCATGCTGGCGGCGCCGGATTACGAGAGTCTCGAACAGGCCCGGTTCGACAAGCTGGAGACCTCGTGGGCCGAGGTGGACCCCGCGGTCCTGGATGCCGAGCTGGCGGAGCACCTGGTGCCCACCGTGAACGGCCGGGTGGGCTGGCGGATGACCATGCCGGCGATCATCGCCTTCTGGGGCGAGATCGCCCGGGACTTCGTGCTGCCGCCCCGCGAGATGCCGACGGTCATGGTGCAGGCGATGAAGGTGAACCCGCCGCTGGTGTCGCCGGACTTCCGCGCGGCGCTCACCGCTCATCTGGGTGACCGGCTCACCGTCCACGAATTCGATTGCGACCACATGGTCGCGCAGGCGCGGCCGGTGCGGACCGCCGCGCTGGTCCGTGCCCTGCTCTGACCCAGGAGGCGCGAAATGCCAACCACCGAAGCCGAAGTCGAGCGAGTGCGCGAATTGGTCGCGGCCATTCCGCCCGGCCGGGTCGCCACCTATGGCGATATCGCGGCCGCGGCGGGTCTGTCCACGCCGCGCACGGTCGGCTGGATCATGCGCACCGATTCCGCGGACCTGCCGTGGCACCGGGTCCTGCGCGCAAACGGCACGCCCGCACCACATTTGGCGCATCGGCAGCTGGCCGAGCTGGCCGCCGAGGGCTGTCCGATCGCGGACGGCCGGGTGGACCTGCGGCGCGCCCGTTACCGGTTCGCCGAAACCTGATACGCGCCACCCCGCCCGCCGGTTACCGTGAAAAGATGTCCACCCGTCTGGCCTGCGTGGTGTTCGATGCGGTCGAGCCCAGGGCGGCGGCCCGGTTCTGGGCCGAGCTGCTGGGCTGGGAGGTGACGGTGGACCGGCCCGGCGAGGTCGATGTCGCCGCACCGGACCCGGATGCTCCGGACGTGGCGCTCACCTTCCTCCCGTCGCGGCGGCCCAAGACCGCCAAGAACCGCATCCACCTGGATCTGTGCAGCCGCTCGCTGGATCATCAGCGGCTGCAGGTGGACCGGGCGCTGGCCCTGGGCGCCCGCCGGCTGGACATCGGCCAGGGCGCGGTGCCGTGGACGGTGCTGGCCGATCCCGAGGGCAATGAGTTCTGTGTGCTGGAGCCGCGTGAGCAGTACGTGGACACCGGTCCGGTCGCGGCCATCGTGATGGATACCCGGGACCCGTCGCGGCTGGCCGAGTTCTGGTCCGCCGCCAGCGGCTGGCCACTCACCCACCGGACCGCCCGCTACGCGGGTATCCGGGCCGCTACCGGGCAGGGCCCGTGGCTGGAATTCCTGCTCGAGCCGGCGGCGCCGGGTGAGCGCAGCCGTCTCCATCTGGATCTCGTCACCTTCCCCAGCGACGATCCCGTCGTGGAGGCGGCCCGGTTGCGGGCCGCGGGCGCAGTTCCGGTCGGCCCCGACGCACCGCGGTTCGGCGGTGGGTCACCGGCTGTCGAGCCGGTCCTGGTCCTGGCCGATCCGGAGACCAATGAATTCTGTCTCTTACGAGCGACTATCGATTGACGCTCCTGATCCCGGCCGCTTCCCCGCGCGAGGATCAGGCAATTCCGTGCTCCGCGCTGAGCCGGATCACCCAGCGGGTGCGATTACCTGTCAGGCCGCGCCGCGCTCGTAACGACGGCGCTCGCGCGGCGAAAGGCCGCCCCAGATGCCGAAGCGCTGATCGTTGGTGACTGCGTAGTCGAGGCATTCCTTGCGCACCTCGCAGGAGGAGCAAATGCGCTTGGCCTCCCGGGTGGAGCCGCCCTTGTCGGGAAAGAATGCCTCGGGATCGGTTTGGGTGCACAGCGCCTGTTGATGCCAGGATTCGCTCTCGGCTCCGTCACGGCGGGCGAGGGATTCGAACATTGCGTCGAAATTGGTGAAAAGCAGCTTCACTTCCTCTATCCCTTCAATAAGTATCAGTAAGAGGTACGCGCGAAGTATCAGAAAGAAGAACGCGCGGTATGTTTCATGCGCGGCTCATACCGCAGTCACCACCGACGGCGGCGAGACGGGCCTGCTCACCATTGCCGAAGATCCGACGGGCGTGCACGGCCGCCGGGGCACTCGACCACGGCGCGAACGCGGTGGTGAACATGAGTTCGCACCAGCTCAATGCCGGAACCTCGCCACACGCGAGGGTATTCAGCAGAGACAGTTCCTGATCACTGTCATTCCAGGCGGCGAACAGCCAGGAGGCATCCAGCCGGCCGAGGAATTCTTCGGCGTCTTCCGGAATGCCGAGCGGAGCATCTACCGCGAGGTGAACCACGGCCGAAATCGCGTGGCGCATACGCGCATCCAGGCCGACCCCGTCGTGCAACAGCAGACCTTCGAGCGACTCCCGCAATCCCGCGCCGCGATCGATCCGGAAGTCATCGCGTCGAGTTGCGGTGGTGACGTCGAACATTTGTTTCCTCCCTTGAAATTGCGCTTGTCCCAAAAGCGTCACGGCCTGATTAAAAGTGGCTCGTGATCTTGTTGTCCAGTTTTGAGGCAATCTGGGGCAAACCCCTAGCAGTACTGACACTGGCCAGTGTGGGTACCCGTCGGGAACCTCACCGAACGGTGCCTGGCACCACGCGGGCAAACATGTAGGGAGCGGCCGCTTCCGCCGTTTAGGGTCCGACCATGCCTTATGTGCGATCAGGTTCTGCAACAGTTCATTACGTCACCAGCCAGATCAACGGCCCGACCCTGCTGCTCGCCCACGGGTTCTTCATGGACGAGTCGATGTTCGAGCCGATGCGCGAACCTCTGGCAGACGCCGGTGTCAATCTCGTAACAGTCGATGCGCGGTGCCATGGTCGCACCCAGTCACCAGATGGCGAACCGTTCAGCTATTGGGATCTGGCCGCGGACGGATTTGCGGTCCTCGACGACCTCGGAATCGAGAGGGCGGTCGTCGGCGGAATGAGCCAGGGCGGCTACGCCGCATTGCGCATGGCGCTGCTGGCGCCGGAGCGGGTGCAGGGTCTGGCCCTGATCGATACCGAGGCCACCGCGTGCAATCCGGCCGAATTGGCCTACTACCGCGAATTCTTCGAATGCTGGACCGGCCCGGAGCCGCTGGCCCCGCTGGTCGCCGAATTGGCCCCGCAGCTCATCGGCGGCACCGATCCGCGGCTGTGGCGCGCCTGGACCAGCCGCTGGTACAACTCCGACCGCCAGAGCATCATGCCCGCCGCCCGGTGCCTGATGGACCGGCGCTCGGTACTGCATCGACTACCGGAGATCTCCGTGCCCGCCCTGGTGGTGCGCGGTAGTCACGACGCCACCAGCACCGCCCAGAAGTCCGAGGCGTTGGCCACCGGGCTGGCCGGGGCCGGCGGTGTGGTCACCATTCCGGGCGCGGGGCACGGCGCGGCCTGGACTCATCCGGAAGTGGTTGCACCGCTGCTGATCCGGCTGGTCGAGCTGTCCAACGCCCGGCGGGAGAACCGGCTGGCGCGGGCGCTGTCGACACCGTGGCCGCGGATGCGCGGAGGACGCGAGGCTCAAGCCGTGCGGTGACGGGGAGCCGTCTGCCCCGAGTGTTCGAGGGAGCGGGCCGTGCCCGGGGCGGTCACGGCCGGCGGATTCTCACCCGGCCTCGTGCCAGCTCGGAATGCCGAGGAAGATTTGAATCTGGCTGGGGTAGGCCGCATTGAAGACACTGAACAGCTGCACCGCGATATCGAAGCGCCGGTTGCGCTCGCGATCGCGCAGGCGCATGGTGGCGCGGGGCCGGCCGTAGGCAGCGACGCCCTCATCCCACATTTCCCGGAAGAGTCCGAAACGTCCGAGTTCTCCGAGAAATTCAACCGACCAGGCGGTATCTCCAGAGCTCGCGATCAGACCGCGCAGCCAGTGCACGGTCAGCCGGACCTCCTCCTCCCACTCGACCATGACCTCGCGGGCGGCCTCGTTGCCCAGAAACCAGCGCAGGATATTGATGTCCCGCTCCAGCCCGGGGAACGCACGGGAGTAGCTTTCGTTGCAGGCGAGCACATTCCAGCGGGTGTCGACGTAGGCGGCGAGATTTGGTTCGTGCAGTTCGAGGGCGCGGCGCATGTCGTCGGTGATTTCACCGCGCAGTTGTTCCACGGTGGGGAATTCGCTCACGCCGAGTCCGGCCAGATCGAGCAGATGCCGGCGCTCGACGGCCGACAGCGGGGTTATTCGGTCCAGATATCGCAGCAGCGCATCCACCACTTCGCGGGTGGGGTGGCCGCGATCGCCCTTCTCCAAATGGCTGATGTAGCTGGCGCTCACGCCGGCATTGAACGCCAGCCTTTCTCGTGATACGCCTCGTTCATCACGCAGGCGGCGCAGCAGCAGTCCGAATGTCGGCGGCTTCAGATCGTCGGAGTCCCTATCCGGTTTCACGCCCAGCACCACGCCGTTCCCTCTCCGCAAACATTCAGCCAACCAACCTTCATCGCTCCGAGTCCTCCCGGTACCGGACAGTGGGACCCGGTGTGACGCCTGGTGCGAACTGTGACGAACGCCGCGTACTCCGACAGTTCTCAGGTCGGATACTGCCATATGAGATTGTTCTCAACGTTAAAACAACACCATTTCTACTATGTGTCGTGGCACATCTCATAACGTAACGACTAACGGCAATTGCTTAGCAAGCGCAGGTTTCCGGGCGTGCCCAACAAGCTCCGAACAGCCTGCCACTACGATCTTCAACCATGCGCTGTGAACGAAGGACACGCCCCTGCCCCGGAACGGGATCGTGACACCCGTCGACGCCATCGTGCTGGCCGGTGGAAAGGCCAGCCGGATGGGCGGGGTGGACAAGCCGGCCATCGTGGTCGGCGGGCAGTCCATGCTGGACGCGGCGCTGGCGGCGGTCGCCGGCTGCGCACGCACCGTGGTGGTGGGCCCGCATCGGCCCGAATTGCCGCCGGAAATCCTTCAGGCACAGGAGATACCGGCCGGAGCGGGCCCGGTGGCGGCCATTGCCGCGGGGCTGGGCGCCCTCGCCGGCTGTGAGTTCCCGGCCGCGCTGATCGTGGTGCTGGCCGCCGACATGCCCTTCCTCACCGCCTGGGCGGTGGACGAATTGCTTTCCCACGCACGGGAATCCGGCAGCGACGCGGTCTTCGCCGCGGATGCCTCGGGTCGCCCGCAGTATCTGGTCGGGGTGTGGCGGCGCGCCGCCCTGGTCGCTGCTTTGAAAGACCTGGACTCCCTGGTGAATCGGCCGATGAAGGCGCTGGTGCCGGTGGATACCGCCATGGTTACGCTACCCGGCGTGGACGACTGCGACACCCCCGAGGACGTGCGGCGGGCCCGGACCGGGGCGGCACGCACGGCCGCGCCGCTGTGGCTCGACGAGGCCCGGGATGTGCTGCGCGGGAGCATCTCCCCGCTGCCGGTGCACCGCGCGGTGCTGCGGGCCGCGCGCGGCGCGACGCTGGCCGCGCCCCTGCTCGCGGCGGACGCTCTGCCGCGCTTCGATGTCTCGGCCATGGACGGTTACGCGGTGAGCGGCGACGGGCCCTGGCAGTTGCGCCGCGATATCGGTTTCGCGGGCGGGCAGCGGCCGGTGGGCCTGCTGGACGGCGAGGCGGTGCGGATCGCCACCGGCGCGCACGTGCCCGACGGGACCGGTTCGGTGGTGCGCGACGAGTTCGTCCGCCTCGAGGCCGACGGCACGCTGTACCGGCTGCCGGACACCCCGATTCGCGAGGATGTGCGCCGGCGCGGCGAATACTGGCTCCCCGGTGCGGAAGTCGCGGCCGCGGGCACCCCGGTGACAGCCGCGCTGATCTCGGTGGCGGCCAGCGCGGAGGTCGCGGCGGCGGACGTGCGCGGCCCGGTGCGGGCGCGAATCGTCATGACCGGCGACGAGATTCGCGGCGAAGGGCCGCTGCACAGCGGTCAGACCCGGGACTCGATCGGGCCCATCCTGCCCGATGTCCTGGGCTGGTACGGCGTGACCACTATCGATCGGGTTCACCTGCGCGACACCGCGAATGCCTTCGACGAGGTGCTGGCCGCGGCAGCGGACTGCGATCTGCTCGTCATCGTCGGCGCGACCGGCGGCGGCGCGGCCGATCAGCTGCGCTCGGCGCTGGACCGCTCGGAGGCCGCCATGCTGCTGCGCCGCCTGCGCCTGCGGCCCGGGGGTTCCACGGTGGTCGCGCAATTGGCCTCCGGCACAGTCGTGCTGGGGCTGCCGGGCAATCCGTTCGCGGCGATCGCCACCCTGCTCACGCTGATCGGCGCCACGGTCGAGGGCCTGACGGGTGCGACCCCGGCCCGCCCGATCGTGGGCCCGCTCGTGAACGCCGCCGAGCTGACCGCGCCGGTGTTGCGCATCGTCCCGGCCCAGGCGCTGCCCGGCGGCGGCTTCCGGGGCGATCTCCGGCTGCGCACCGCGCACCTGGCCGATCTGCTGCACCGCGACGGCGTGGTGGTCGTCCCGGCCGACGCCGTGGACGGCGCGCCGGCCGAATTCATCCCGCTGCGTGGGTGACGCGGGTTCAGGCGGGTAGCCCGAGAACTGTCAGCAACTGGCCCGGGTAGGCGGCGCTGTCGAGTCGGCCGTGCTGGGCATAGACCTTGCGCCGCAGCCCGGTGACCGGATCGCGCAGCTGCACGGCCCACACATGCGGTGCGAACTCCACGCCGCCCTCGGACCAGGCCTGCCGGAATTTCGGGAATTGCCCGAGATCACGAATGAGATCGGCGAATCCGTCGGTATTGCCCGATCGCCCGATCAATCCGCGCATCCAGCGGGTGACCCGGCGGGCATCGGCCTCCCAGTTCACCATGACCCGGGTGGCCAGCTCATTGCCGAAGAACCAGCGCAGCATATTGCCGTCCTCGGTCAGGCCCGGGAAGGCGGCGTCCCAGCTGTCATTACTGGCCAGCAAGTTGGCGCGGGTGTCGAGCAGGGCGGCCATATTCGGGCTGTGCAGCTCCAGGGCCCGCAGCATCTCGGGTGTGATCGCCGCGCGCAGTTCACTCGGGGAGGGCAGCTCGCCCGATCCCAGGCCCGCGAGGTCGCCGAGCTGGCGGCGGTCCTCGGTGGACAGCGGGTCCAGCCGGTGCAGATAGCGGGTGAGCGCCTCGACCACTTCCCGGGTCGGGTTGCCGCGGTCGCCTTTCTCCAAATGCGTGATGTAACTTGCGCTTACACCAGCATTGAATGCCAGGCGTTCGCGCGAAACACCGCGATTGTCACGCAGGCGGCGGAGCAGGTTTCCCAAGGTGGGTGCTTCGAGTTCCTGAGAATCCTGTCCATATACCGCTTTCGCGCCCACCTGGTTCCCTCCTGTACGGAATCCCGGTGGCCCACCGCGCCTCCCTGTGGAGGCGCCGCCGAGATCTCCTTCGAGACGGATACTTACACAGATTCGGATACGAACCGTTCCGCGCGGCAAATCCAGTCAGTATCACCGGATACTCCTATTGGTATAAGTTCCGGTGGGTCGTGGCAGTCGGCGCGGAATGGCGCTCCCCAAATTACTCTCAGGCCCCCAATGCGAGGGGTACTTGGACGGACACGATTTCGTCTCGGCGCGCGCGGGCCGGATCCGGGGCGGGAACCGCGTCCAGCAGGCGCCGCGTGTACTCCTCGCGCGGATGCTGAAAAACGGCTGTGACCGGGCCTGATTCGACGATGCGACCCTCCCGCAGCACCACCGCGCGGTCGGCCACCTGATGCACGACCGCCAGATCGTGGCTGATGAACAGGCAGGCGAATCCGTATTCGGCGCGCAGATCGGCGAAGAGTTCGAGCACCTGCGCCTGCACCGAGACATCCAGCGCGCTGGTCGGCTCGTCCGCCACCAGCAGCCGTGGCGCGAGGGCCAGCGCCCGCGCCAAGGCGACGCGCTGCCGTTGCCCGCCGGACAGCTCGCCCGGCCGCCGGCTCGCATACTCGCGTGGCAGGCGCACGGATTCGAGCAGGTCCCCGACCCTGGCCCGCAACAGCGCCCCCGAGGCCGCCCGGTGCACCCGCAGCGGTTCGCCGATCGAGTCCTCGAGGCTGTGCCGCGGATCCAGCGAGGCGGCCACGTCCTGATGCACCAGCGCGACGTTCTTGCGCAGCCCCCGCAACTCCCGCTGCGACAGCCCGGTCAACGAGACGCCTTGCAACACGACCTCTCCCGAAGCCGCGGGCACCAACCCCAGCGCGGTACGGCCGAGCGTGCTCTTACCCGAACCCGATTCCCCGACCAGACCCACCACTTCGCGCGGAGCCAGAGTCAGCGAGACATCATGCAGGGCCTGAAAGCGCTTGCCGTGGCGGCGGTAGACCACCGACAGGTCGCTGAGACGCAGCACTGGCTCGGCCGCCGACTCAGCGGTCGGCGCTGACGCAGAAAGCCCTGTTGCAGACGCCGATGACGAAGACGGCGCCGCCACAGTCGACGGTGACGCCGGGCCGGCAGGCAGCACGGGGACCGCGGCGAGTAGTTCGCGGGTGTAGGCGGACTGCGGGGTCGTGAAAAGGTCGTGGACCGGCTGGGTTTCGACTATTTGGCCGGCGCGCATGACCACCACCCGGTCGGCGATGGCGGCTACTACGCCCAGATTGTGGGTGATGAAGAGGATGGCGGTGTTGTTGCGGCGCTGGAGGTCCTGGAGGAGGCGGAGGATTTCGGCCTGGACGGTGACGTCGAGGGCGGTGGTGGGCTCGTCGGCGATGAGGAGGTCGGGGTCGCCGGAGAGGGCCAGGGCGATCACTACGCGTTGCTTCTGGCCGCCGGAGAGCTGGTGGGGGTACCAGTCGACGCGTTTGGCCGGTTCGGGGAGGTCGACCCGGGTGAGGAGTTCGATGGCGCGGGCGCGGGCCTCGGACCTGCTGATCGGGCGGTGGGCGCGCAGGGCCTCGGCGATCTGGGTTCCGATGCGGCGCACCGGGTTCAGCGCGGTCTGTGGTTCCTGGAAGACCATGGCCGCGCGGGTGCCCCGGAGGGGGCGCAGGTCGGTGTCGGTGGCGCCGATGATCTCGGCGCCGTCGAGGCGGATCGAGCCGGTGGCGGTCGCGCCGGTGGGGAGCAGTCCGAGGACGGCGCGGGCGGTGAGGGACTTGCCGGAGCCGGATTCGCCGACCAGAGCTACGGTTTCGCCGCGCGCGACGCGCACGCCGACGCCGTTCACCACTGTTCGCTGGCCGAAACTCACCACCAGGTCGCGGATGTCGAGCAGGGTATCGTCGGTCATCCGATCCTCCGGGCGCGGCCCAGAGCCTGGGCGATCAACAGGAATCCGAGGGTGAGCGCCGAAACCACCAGCAGCGGGCCGACGGCCATGGCGGGATTGGCGTCCAGGTTGCGGGTGGACTCGGCGATGATCGACCCGAGTGACGGGTCCGGTGGGCGCACGCCGATGCCGATGAAGCTCATGGCGCTGTCCACGAACACCGCCAGGGACAGTGACAGCGCCAGCTGTACGGCGAGCGGTTCGATCACATTGGGCAGCACGTGTTTCCGCAGTGTCCAGCCGGTGCTCGCACCGATCACCGCGGCGGCCTCCACGTAGGGTTGTTCGCGCACCGCCAGCACGGCGGTGCGGATCTGGCGGCCGAAGATGGGGAGTTCGGCGGCGATGATCACGATGACGACCGCGTGCGCGCCCGGCCCGGTCACCGCGGTGAGCGCGATGGCGAAGATGAGCGCCGGGAAGGCCAGGATGAGGTCGAAGACGCGCTGCGCCAGCACATCCGCCACCGGATTCACGGTGGCCGCCAGACCGATGATCGAGCCCAGCACCGCACCGGCCGGGACGGCCAGGAAGGCGATGAGCAGATCCACGCGGATGCCGTAGAGGGTCCGGGTGAACACATCCCGGTTGATCTCATCGGTGCCCAGCCAGTGGTCGCCGCTCGGTCCGAGCAGGTTGGCGCCCGGAATCTGCTCCAGCGGGTCGTATTTCGTGAGCAGCCCGGCGGCGAGGGCCGCCACCGCGATGACGGCGATCAGCAGCACGCCCGCCAGCCCCTGCCCACGGGTCAGCGCCCGCAGCAGCGGCCGCCCCGGATTCGGTTCGCGGCCCGGGCTTTCCGTGACCGTCGTGGTGTCGTCGCTCTCGGCGACGGCGAGCTCGCTCATGCGCGGCCTCCGATGCGAATGCGCGGATCCAGGTAGGCGTGCGCGATGTCGGTGGTCAGCTGGATGGCCACGAACACGGCCACCGAGAACAGCAGCAGCGCCTGCACCACCGGATAGTCGCGCCGGTTGATGCCCTGTTCGATGAGCTGGCCGATGCCGGGCCAGGCGAACGCGGCCTCCACCAGCACCGCGCCGCCGAGCAGGTTGCCGGTCTGGATGCCGAGCGCGGTGAGCATGGTGGGCAATGCGTTTCGCAGCGCGCCGTGGGTGATGATGCGGCGGCGCGGGATGCCGAGGGCGCGGGCGGTGAGGACGTAGGGCTTGGCCAGTTCGGTGCGCAGGGCCTCGGTGAGGAAGCGGGTCAGCGCGGCGGCCACCGGCAGTCCCAGGCAGATGGCGGGCAGCAGCAGATACTGGACGGCAATGTCGGGCCGGGCCAGGAACCCGTCCGGCGGGATGCCGCCCGCGGGCAGGATCGGAATGGCGACCGCGAACACCAGCACCAGCAGCACGCCGGTCACGAAGACCGGGATGGCGACGGTCACCGTATTGGCGGCCGCCACGATCGCATTGAGCCAGCGCCGATCCCACAGGACCGAGGCGACGGATACCGCCAGGCTCACGATCACCGCCAGCGACAACGCCGCGGCGGTCAGGATGAGCGTGTTCGACAGACCCCGCACGATGAGATCCGCGATCTGGCCACCGATCACATAGGACCGCCCCAGGTCTCCGGTCACCACGCCGTGCAGCCATGACAGGTACTGCGCCGGGATGGGCCGGTCCAGGCCGAGCTGATGCCGGATGGCGGCAATGGTTTCCGGGGTGGCGTCCGGCCCGGCCAGGGTGGTGGCCGGATCGCCGGGCACCAGTCGCAGCAGCAGGAAGATCAGCACCGACGCGCCGAAGAGGACCGCGAGAGCGGACGGCACCCGGCGCAGCAGATAGGCGGTCATGCCAGGAACGCCTGGGTGAACACGTGCTCGCGGCGCTTGGTCCAGTCGAAGCCGTGCAGTTTCCGGGATGCGCTGTCCTGCGGGTAGTGCACGCCGATCTCGATCAGGAACAGGCTGTCCAGCAGTTGATCGCTGAGTGCCTGGTAGGCGCGGGTGGCGTCCGGGCCGGTGGCGCGCGGCAGCTGCCAGGCGGCGTCGGCGGCCGAGACATAATCGGGCGATTCGTAGTGGGAGGCGTTCTTGCGAGCGTTGAACGGGTAGGCACTGACCGTCAGCGTGGACGGTACGAACTGCGCCCAGGAGTGGTCGGTGATCCACAGGCCCGGGAACTGTGCGCCGATCAGCTGTTTGATGAAGGCGGCGTTCTCGGTGGGCGCGAGTTCCACCTCGATGCCGATCTCGGCGAGGTCGGCCTGCACGATCTGCGCGGCGGCCTCGAAGACCGGATAGGCGGTGTTGTAGGTGAGCGGCAGCTTGGGCGGTTTGGGCAGCTGCGCCAGAATCTGCTTGGCCTTGGCCACATCTCGTGTGTAGCGGCTGTTGCGGGAGTCGTCGAAGGCGGGAGAGTTCTTGGGCCACGGCAGGTTCAGCGGATAGCCGGCGCCGCGGAAGACCTCCTTGATGATGCGCTCACGATCCAGGGCGTAGGCGATGGCCTGGCGCACCCGCACATCGGCGAGGGCGGGGTCGGCGACGTTCGCGCCTACGTAGACCTGGAGCTCGGCTCCCTCGAAGGTGATGACGCGGAAGCCGTCGGTCTTGGCGAGATTCTCGTTGTCGCGGTAGGTGATGCCGTCGGCGAGCTGGATCTGGCCGGTCTTGAGGGCGTTGAGCTGCGCCTGATTATCGGCGATGACGGTGAATTCGACGCGGTCCAGGTAGGGGCGGTCGGGCACCCAGTAGGCAGTGTTCTTCTCGAATACCAACTGCTGGTTGGGGATTCGCTGCACGAACCGGAAGGGGCCGGTGCCGATGATCTTGTCGCCGGTGGCGAGCTGGTCGATGGACTCGCTGTCCAGGATGGGCACGGTGTCGAGCAGGTCGAACAGATTGCTCAGCGGGTGCGCCAGCGTCAGCGTGATGCGGTGCGGATCGCTGGTGTCGAAGCCGGTGACGGCGGCGGCCGTGCTCTTCAGCTGCGCCGACCACTTGGGATCGGCGTAGGTGCGCAGCGAGAACTCGACGTCCTTGGAGGTGAAGGGGCGGCCGCTGTGGAACTTCACGTCGTCGCGCAGGTCCAGGGTGATGGACTTGCCGTCGGGGGCGAGGGTCCAGCTCTTGGCCAGCAGCGGCTGGGGTTCGAGCTTGTCGTGCGGGTAGCGCACCAGGGATTCGAAGACCAGGCCGATCACATACGGTGTGGTGCCGGTATTGGTGAGCAGGTTGGCGGGCACGAGGTCCACCAGCACGCCGTACTTCAGCGTCCCGCCGCGCACGGGTTGTGCGTTGTCGTCGCCGCCGCGTTGCTGGTTCACCGCCGAGGTGCAGGCGGCCAGCGCTCCGCTGCCGAGGATCGCCAGGGCGGCGACGGCGGAACCGCGCAGGAAATGACGGCGGTGCAGACCGCCGGGGGACGAATTCATCTGGAAAACCTCGAGTGTGGACCGGGGCCGAATGGTGTGCGGCGACGCTATCCGCGGATGTATGACGGCTCACCGGTTGTACGCAGCCAGAGTGAAACCCTGGCTCCGGCGCGGGCCCGCGCCCTTTGCTGGGAGCATGTCAGTCCCCGCCCATGCCCGTGGCTATGAGAATTTCGCCGGCGAGATCGGCCGCACCACCGCCGATTCCGCGCCGGAGTGGAACTATCCGCCGACCGCGCCCGCCGGTGCGCCCAACATCGTCGTGGTGCTGGTCGACGATATGGGCTTCAGCGATATCGGCCCGTTCGGGTCGGAGATCGAGACCCCGACCCTGGATCGGCTGGCCGCGAACGGATTGCGGCTCACCAACTTCCACACCACCCCGCTCTGCTCGCCGTCGCGGGCGGCGCTGCTGACCGGAATCAATTCCCACCGTGCGGGTTTCGGCTTCGTCGCGAATGCCGATCCCGGCTATCCGGGGCTGCGGCTGGAATTGGCCGATGACGTGCTGACATTGCCGGAAATATTGCGCGCCAACGGATATGCGACCTACGCGGTGGGGAAGTGGCATCTGGTCCGCGACGCCACGCTGCATCCGGCGGCGCACCGGGATTCGTGGCCGACGCAACGTGGATTCGACCGGTACTACGGGTCACTGGAGGGGTTGAACTCCTTCTACTATCCGAATCAGCTGATCTCCGACAGTTCGGCGGTGGATGTCGAGGAGTATCCGGAGGGGTACTACCTGACCGACGACTACACCGATCGCGCCATCGGATATCTCAAGGACCTGCGGGCGCACGATGCGGCCAAGCCGTTCTTCCTCTACTTCGCGCACACCGCCATGCACGGGCCATTGCAGGCCAAGCCGGCGGATCGGGCCAAGTATCGGGGGCGGTATCGGGAGGGCTGGGATCGGTTGCGGCAGAGTCGATTCGCCGCGCAGATCGCGCAGGGGCTGTTCCCGGCGGGGACACAGCAGAAGCCGCGCAATACCGAGCCGGGTTATGAAGCGCAGGAGTGGGATGCGCTGACCGAGGAGCAGCGGGCGCGGTTCGAGCGGTACATGGAGGTGTACGCGGGCATGGTCGACAGCATCGACCAGAGCCTGGGGCGGATTGTGGAGGTGCTCGAGCAGTTCGGCGAGCTGGACAACACCATTATCGTGTTCACCTCCGACAATGGCGGCACCGCGGAGGGCGGGCCCGAGGGCACCCGAACCTATTTCGCGCAGTTCGCTCAGGTCGACGAGCCCGACTGGGAGCGGGACGTGCCGCACGACGACGAGTTGATCGGCACCGCGAAACTGGGGGTGCACTATCCGCGCGGATGGGGGCAGGCGTCGAATACGCCGTTCCGTTTCTACAAGGGGCAGACCTTCGCCGGCGGGGTGCGGGTGCCGTTCGTGCTGTCGTGGCCCAGGGGGCTGCCGCGCTCGGAGGCCGATACCGGGGTGCGCGAGGAGTACGTCTACATCACCGACCTCGCGCCCACGCTGCTGGAACTCGCCGGGCTCGAACGGCCGACGGTCCGGAACGGACTGCCCGCCAAGGACTTCGACGGCGTCTCGGCGGTGGATGTGCTGAGCGACCCGGCCGCTGTCTCGCCGCACGTCGAGCAGTATTCGGAGATGACCGGTCACCGCGGCTTCTACCGCGACGGCTGGAAGCTCCTCGCGCTCTATGAGCCCGAGCGCGGTATCGACAATCCACGCTGGCAGCTGTTCGACGTCCGCACCGATCCGACCGAGCTCCACGATCTTTCCGAGCAGCGTCCGGACAAGGTCGCCGAGCTCTCGGCCGCGTGGGACGAAGCCGCGTGGCACAACACGGTTTTCCCGCTCGTCACCCGGCAGGACCTGGCTCGGCGCCGTCCGGAGGAGGCCCGGCTCGGCGAGCAGGTCCGCATCCTGCCCGGCACGCCCACCCTCGAGCGGTACCGCTCTCAGCGACTGATCGCCTACCGCGACTTCACGATCACAGTGGAGTTGGCCGTTTACCGTCGCGGCGATGAGGGTGTTCTCGTCGCCCACGGCGACCCGCTCGGCGGCTACCTCCTCTACGTGGAGAACGGCCACCTGATCTTCGGCTACAACGCCTACGGTCGCTACACCGAAGCCGATGCCGGTGAAATCCCGTCCGGCAGCGGCCATTTCATGGTCTCCGCCACCGTCCGACCTCACCTGCGCTGGGACTTCACCATCGGCATCGACGGCGTCCGCGCCGCGACCCTCCCCAACCAAGTCCAACTCGTAGGCATGTCACCTTGGACGGGGATCTCCGTCGGCCTTGACGCCCGAGGTCCCGTCTCCTGGTCCCTTCGCGAGCGCCGGGGCGTCTTCCGCTACTCCGGCTCCCTCCACTCCATCACCTATCGGCCAGGCCCCGTCGGAGTGCCCGAGTCAGCCCAACAAGCCTTGAATTCCGAAGCAGAACTGATTGCGGAGTAGCAGACCCAAAACCCAGAGCCGACAACCTCAAAGGACGAAAAGACAAAGAACCAAAAGATCAAAAGACAAAGATGCCTGGAGAAGGGAGGGGGCCGGGATTGGGGACGCGCCTTCGTCTACCAGCCCCCTCACCTTTGAACCTGCATGTGGGTGTCGCTGCAGGAGGTATTCGCTTAGGTCTCGGGGTTGGGGTATCCGCAGGATGGGAAGTCGCGAGGAGAAGACCGCTGTGGTTGTTCGGTGTTCGGCGATTTCAGGGTGGGCCTGCGGTGGGTTTCGTCTGTAGAAGGCGATGCGTGCGGTCCGTGGGCCGGGATCGGTGGGTGGCGGCTCTCAACCCGGCGTGAGCCCAAGTCCGGTAGGGCAGGCGACGCAACCACACTCCCCGGTCCCTGCGCACGCCGGCAGCACACGAGCAGCCGGGAATCACGCCGCCCGTGAACCCCACCTCGAGCAACTGGAATCGATGGCAGCGGCGACCCACTCACCGACGTGATGTCTGTCGTTCACGCGAGGAATGCCGGTGGGGTCAAGACGTTTCGGGGCAATCCACCCGGTGCGTCCCCGATACGGGGAATCCTTGCCCATGACAACGGTTTTCCAGCCGTCGGGACTGTCGTTGACCAGCGCGTGGCAGTGATCGCACACCAAGGTCAGGTTGGTCAGATCGGTGGGGCCGCCCTTGGCCCAGTCGGTGATGTGGTGCA
>NZ_JBSGCB010000083.1:0-26420 GCF_053601595.1 Nocardia sp. NPDC004711
CGAACTCCACCGCCGCTACGAGGCCGTCGCCGCTGCCCTCGGCGATTGATTCGCCCGGGGCCAAGCCGAATACGCCGCCGGATACGAATCAGCGGCCCAAGTTCTCATGAGAACTTGGGGTAGAGCTTGAATTGCGATTTAAAAACAAAAAAGGGAATTCGGAAATTCGCTAAAGCGATTTCCTGAATTCCCCTAATTCGATTTTTGCAATTCTCTGAATTTACATTACGTAGAATCCCACGTAATAAAGGGTGGTCGTCAGCATATCCGTTTTGTGTCCGAGTACGTCATTCATGAATTGAATTTCGCTGATCTCGGCTGGCGCGAATTTGTAATAGGCGACTGCCGAATATGCCTCGCGGAGATCGCTTGGCTTGATCGGTTCTCCGTGGCCGTCCTCGAATACCTTCTTTGATTGTATACCGATTTCTTTCGCGAATCGCTGAGAAAATACTTTGTTTTCCATTGCGCGATCACCGATGGATTCTTGGACCCTGCAAATTCCCTCAATGATCAAATCACGGTCGCCGAGTACTGGAATGGGGAACTCCATTGCGGAGCGCGCGGCGTCGCGTGTCTTGGCCTGCCCGGAGAAGATGAGCTGGTGCGGGTAGTCGGGATCCGGCCGAAAGACCCCGGTCACGCCCACCTCGTACGGCCGCCGGCCGGTGAGGGCGCACAGAGCCGCGATGGCACCCGCGGTTGACCACCGACGCAGCAGTGCGTTTCCGAGCAAGATCATGGCCGAATTCTCGAATAGTTCGGCGTCGATCGGTCGCTGTGAACGGTGCTTTGCTTCGAGCTCTGCGGCCTGGTGTGCCTTGTATTCGTTGGTGCGCGACTCGGAGTAAGTGAACCAGCCCGGCGCGTCCCCCGGCCGGGTCAGTAGCGGGGAATTGTCGCCGAATTCTTTACGAATCTCTTCGCGATATGCGGAGATTACTTTTCGGTTGACCATTGCCGAATATTTCTCGCCATCCAGCTTTTTACGATTGTGAATCCAGGACAATTCCGAGAGGGCAATCATGCGCAATTTGTCCTCGGGGGTTTCTTTCACGCGGGCGATGAACTCGGCAATTCGCTGAGCCTCGGCCTGGGAGATCAACATATCCGAACCTTCCGGTTAGGGGGTCTGGTAGCCCTGCTATCCTTGGGGCAATTACCCCAAGGATAGCACAAGGTATGGACAAGTCGATACACACAACATGTCTAACTGTTGGGCGTGTCGACACAGTTGGAATGCCTGAAATCTGTTGTGCCACAGTGTGATTCGCGTGTCCGCTACTTTGGAACGGTTTCGAGTCTCTCCACTAGTTCCCACGTCCATTCGTCGCCGGGCCACCAGACCACGACCCAATCCCCGCCGGGCCAAGGTGGTGTGGCGGAACGGATTTCGACCCAATCGGATTCGTCGGCCGTGAGTTCCCAGCGCACCCGGGCGTCTCGGTAGGCCCCAGGCGGGGCTACGTAGCCGTAGCGCGTGCTCGGCGGGTCGCCCGGCCAGGGTTTCACCCGGACTCGGGTGCGGGGTGGCAGGGACACGCGGAACAGCGTATCTACCAGCGGCGGAGCGGACACAGCGAAGGCCGGGAGCGTCGGAATCGGCTCCCGGCCTTCGCGATTGGGGTAAGCGGATATCTGGGTTATTGGTCGTTCTTGGGTTGACGCTGCGCCAGGGCGTCGGTGGCGGCCCGGTCCAGGATGTCGCGGACGGCCTTAGTGGTGGCCGGGTCCAGTGCGATCACGGCGAGACCGCCGGCGGGGTCTGCTACGGCTATGCGGACGTGGCCCCATTGAGCGATGGCGCTCACGCGGGTGTGGTCTTTCAGCTCGATTCCGCGCCAGCCATTCGAGGCGGGTGCGGGGTCGTGGTCGGTGCTCATGCGAGGTTCTCCGATCGGAATACCTTGGGGCTGAGGGTTGCTCGGGTTGTCGGTCATCGCCACTGTCCCGGCACCCAGCGCAGGGCGGCCGTGCTTCTGTTGCGGGCCTGGCACGCGGGGCAGGGTGGCGTGGCGGGGGTGACCTCGGGCTGATCCGGGTCGGCTTCGAGGGACTGCCCGCACAGGGCGCGGGGGATGCGCCAGCGCAGTACGCCTGCCGTCAGGTGCTCCCACCAGCCAACGATGTGGAGATAGCTCTCATCGGGGTTTCGGCCGTCTGCGGCCAATTCGGCGGGCCGCTCGGTGGTCCTGGTGTCACTCATCGGCGTGGCTCCACTGTCTTGGCGGCCTGGCGGCGGATCAGGCTCTCAGCGGCCCAGGCCAGGGCCAGCGGGATGGGGACGCCCAGGCGGTCGGCGGTGTCTCGCATTGCGCGCCAGTACATTCCGTCTCGCCAGTAGCTGGCGATGCTGTCGCGGATGTCCTCGCCGAGGGCCTCGACGGCCTGGGCGGCGGTGAGGGTGCAGTTGCCCCAGGACAGGGCGGCGGCGGGCATGTGGGCGGCGAACAGGTGGCCGCGGGCGGCGCGGGCGGCCTCTGGCTGGTATTCCTGCTGGTACCAGGCCCAGGACTCGGTGGTCCAGGCGTCGGGTTTGGTCGTGTGGATCATGGGGGGTTCTCCAATCGGTTCCGGTCTGGCCGGAATTCAGCAGGGTTGCAGGGGGTAGCAGGCCGCGGGCCCGCCGGCGGGTCCAGTCGGCGTGGGGGCCTGGGTGCTGGTCGGGGTGGGCATCGACGGGGTGAGGTCGTGGTGGTGGGTCAGCAGGACGGCCCCGCCGCCGAACAGGCCCGCCCACACCAGCACCGCCACGGCCAGCCGGGCCAGGCCACGCCGAGGCCGCCCCGCAGCCCGCTGGGGCCGCTTCGGGGCGCGGGCGGGGCTCGGTGCCGGGCGGGCGGGCCGGGCCGGGCGCGCGGTGTCCCGGGGGTCGGGCGCGGGGTCGGCGGGCATGGTGGCCGGGTACTCGGCCTCGGGGGTCGGCCAGGCCGCCGCGGTGGTGGACGGGAAACCCAGCCCGGCCAGTTCGGCCACCGATATGCGGGTGTCGGGGTCCCTGTTGGTGCTGGTGTAGCCGAGGGCGGCCAGCACGGTTGCCACGCGTTCGGCGGTCCAGACGGCCTCGCGGCGGGCGGCGCGGCGGGTGTACCAGGCGTGCAGGGAGGCGGCGGCCTGGTCAAGGACCAGTACGTCTCGGCCGGTCGGCATGGGTACCTGGCCCTTGTCCAGGGTCAGGGGTAGGCCCTCCCAGGGCACGACCATGACCACGCCGTCCACGAATACCTTTGCGCCCGTGTGGGTTTCGGCGAACTTCTTGAAGCCGAACATCACGCGGCCGACTTGGGCGATCGGGTTGCCGCCCGCCTGGGAGTGCACGGGGTCGCCGTCGATGCCTGGCAGGGACCAGTCACCTTGCACGGGGCACGACAGCATGCCACCGAGGCGGCGCACCAACCCCTTGCCCTCGATAGTGATTGCGCCGCACGGAAGGATCAGCAGGATGTCAGTCTCGGCGCTGGTGAGTTGGCCGCGGCTGGAGAACGGGACGTAGACACCGCTCACGGCGACGGCGGGCATGTCCCAGCCGCTCAGGGCCGCGAGTATCTGTGCCTCGGTGCCGGGCAGGTCTGCCCGGTTCGCGCCCAGTATCCGCACTCGGGGGCGGGCGGGCGAAGTGTCGGCGGTCTGGGCCTGGGTGGCCTTGGCCTGGGCGCGGGCATCGATGGCGCGCAGGAGCTTTCGGGTTTGGCGCGCGGCCGAGGTGGCGGCGCGGGCTGGACTTCTCACCATGTGTGTGTTGCCCCCCTTGGGCATTCAGGGATCGGTTGTCGCTACCGGGTGCGGGCGGCGGTGATGTCGGCGGCGTGGTCGCGCTGGAATCCGTACAGGCCGCCGGAATAGCGGACATCCAGGACCTCGATGACACGGGCGGCGGACATGGTGGTCATGTCGCGCGGGGTCAGGCCGATGAATTCGCCCGCCTCGGCGTGGCGGATCAGCCAGGATCGGGCGGCACTCACGGTCGCGGGGTCGGCCACCGCGGCGGCGATGCAGCGTTTGTCCTCGGCACTGCGGGCGGCGTCCATCGCGCCCACCAGCGCAGATATCACGGCCTTGGGCAGTTGGCCGCCGTCGGCCATGGTGAGCGCGACCGGGCCGTGCAGTGGGGACGGGTGCCCGGTGCCGATGCTCGCGAACACCAGCTCGCCGAACATGTTGTGGTCCAGGCGCGCACCGCCGGCGGCGGTGTGCACGTGCGTGGTTTTCCACGGTGTGACCGTCGGGTGCGGCACCAGGGCCTCGGGCACGGCCGCTCGGGTGTCGGGGTCGTGGGTGCCGAGGTGGACGCCGTAGATGGTGGCGGCGGGGTCGGTGGTGTCGATTTCGGGTGCAATCGCCATGTAGGCGGTGGGGCGGAACGGGTTTCCGGCGCGCAAGCGCACGACGTACGCCTCGGGCCCGGCGTGGCTGGTCATAGGTGGATAGTCCTCTCGGTGGTGGGTCTGCGGGGTGAATCGTGGTGTGTGGCAGGGGATTCCCCGGCCGCTGGGGGTCAGGCCGCGGCGTGCAGGAAACCGCCGACGAGTGCGGTTGCCGGGCTGGTGTGGCCGCTGGGGTGGGCGTCGCACAGCATCACGCACGGGGCGCCGGTGCCGGGCGCGGCCTCGGCGGCGCTGGCGGTGGCGGTCGGGGCCGTGCAGTCGAGAGTGAGGGTCACCGAGGGGGCCACGGCCAGGCCGATCAGCACGACCGCGGCGATTCCGGCCAGCCAGGCCACCGGGCGCAGGGCCAGGGCGGCCAGGGCGGGGCCGTGACGGCGGGCGGTGGTGAGCATCGCGCGGGCGGCGCGGTGGGCCGCGCGGCGGGCGTGGGTGCCGACAGTTCGGGCAGTGCGGACAGTTCCGGCGGTGGTGCGGGGCTGAGTGTCCATGTCGGGCGCGCTTTCATGCGGGTGAGTGGTGCCGACCACGCTACCGCGCCAACATGTTGAGTGTCTAGACATGTTGAGTAATTCGGAAATTTTCGACGTGTCGTGCGTGTGAACCTGTTAGCCGTGCTATGGTGCGCATGTGATTGGTGATCACCAAGAGGCCGGGAAAGCCGGGAGAGGCGGACATGATGAGCCCTGGTAAGGGGTTGAAGCGCTCGCGGCGACCGAGTCTGGTCGCGCGGTGCCGGGAGGCCGGCGGAATCGTGATCGGTTGCGTGCAGACCAAGGGCGGCGCGGGGGACTCGACCCTGGCTTACAACCTGGCGCACGAATACGCCCAGCTCGGGGCCTCGGTGCTGCTGATCGACGGCGATATTCAGCAAACGCTGATCGATGCGGCCAACGCCCGCACCGCGGCCCCGATCCTGACCGTGATGCCCTACCCGCACGAATCGCTGTGGCAGGACCTTCCCCGTCTTCGCGGTGGCTATGACGTGACTGTGATCGACGGGCCCGGCCACCATGTCGCCATGACCATGGCTGTGATCACCGCGGTTGCCCTCACCGAGCGCGGGGTGCTGCTGGTACCGGTCGGGGCCAGCATCGCTGATGTGCGGCCCACCCGCCGTGACATGGCCCCGCTGCTGGAGCGGGCCGAGGGCCTGGTGCCGTGGAAGTTGCGGGCCCGCACGGTGCTCATGCGATTCGACACCGGAGAGACCGTCACCACCACCGTGCGCGAGGCCCTGGCCGAGCCGCCGATCGTGGCCCCGCCCCTGGCCGCTGAGGGCCTGGCGCGGCGCACCATCTATCCCCGATCCCTGGAAACCGGCCTGGCGGTGTGCGAACTCGATTCGCGCTCGGCCGCCAAGGCCGAGGTGGCCGCGGTGGCCCGTGAAGTCGCCGAACTGGCCCTGTCCGATGTCGTCCTGAAATAGCAAGCAAGGAGAAAACCCAGATGAACGCCCACGAATCTCAGTCGGCCCCGGCCCCCAAGGGCGTGGTGTCCCCCGAGGAATTCATGTCGGGAGCGCCCAAGCCCACCCGTGCGCCCGGCACCAAGGCCGCCCGCACTTCGGGGTCGGGCCGCCTGTCGGCGCAGATTCCTTCGATCGTGCACCGCGCGGCGAACATCGCGGCGCTGTCCCGGGGGATGGAATTGCGGGACCTGGTGGCCGAAGCGCTCGCGATGCACCCCGACATCGCGCCGGAACTCGCGCGACTGCAAGAGAGGGAAGACCGAGAGGCCGCCGAGGGTCAGGCCGACGTGCCCGGCCGGAAACCGAAACCGATAGCGAAGTGATCTGAATGACCAGCACTGCTGTACGTCCCGAGGGGGGACCGACCATGCTCGCCAACACGAATCCGCTCGGGGACACCGTCCCCGACACAGCGGCGGGTATCCCCGCCCACGATGACGGGGACGCGTCCCCGTCCCTGCTGTCCCCGATCCCGTCCCCGTCCCGGGCCGATGGGGACGGGACAGGCAGCCCTGCCCCCGCTGTCCCGTTCCCGGCCGGGGACGCGTCCCGGGGACACCGAGGGGACACCGCCGCCGAGGCCGTCCCCGCCGTCCCCGAGGGTGATCCGCATGCGGCGGCGCTGGCCGCCCTGCCGACCAAGCGGGCGCAAATCCAGTACGCCGTGAACGAGTTGGAGGGTGCACCCCCGGCCGAGGTGATCACCTGGCTTGCCGGGTACGGCATCAATGCCGCGCGGAGCAAGGTCTCTCCCGAGGTGAGTGCGTACAAGGCCGCGCATGGCATCCCCGACACCGGGGAGCACTCGGTGATCACTGTCCCTGTCCCGGGCCCGGCCGAGCGGGAGGCCGGGCCCGGGGACGGGGCCGCGTCGGTGGGGGACACCCCGGCCGCTGTCCCGTCCCCGGTTGCTGACCTGGCCGGACACGGTGGGGACGACTACCGGGCCGAGGGCGGGCCCGGCTGGTTTGATCAGCGGGTGACCAGCACCGCGCCCTCTGGGCTGCACCAGGCCGACACCGAGCCCGCCGTGCCGCTGGTCGTCGTCCCCGATCCGGCCGAGGCCGACACGCCCCAAGGGTGGGGCCACCACAACGGGCACCCCGTTGCCGATCCGGTCGGCCTCGGCGGGTACGGCCACTCGGTCCCGGCGGCCCGCCTGGCCGCTGTCCCCGCCGACGCCGGGGACGCGTCTCTGGTGTCCCCGCCTTGGTCGCCGGGTGGGGACGGGACAGGCTTCGGTGTCCCCGGTGTCCCTGCCGGAGAGGCGTCCCCTGTTTCGTCGGTGTCCCCGCCGTCGGGCTGGATGTCCCCGGGACACGGGGACGGGACAGCGGTCCCCGTCCCCACCGCCCGGGCTGCGGCCGTCCCCACTGTCCCCACTGTCCCGGCCATGGGTGCCGGTGCCGAGGAGGCCGAGGGGACAGTGCAGGGGACAGCCGAGGGGACAGCCGATCTGGCGGCGGGCCTGGCCAAGGGGACGGGCAAGCGCAAGGCCCCCGCGGGTGAGTTCGGGTTCTATCTGGCCTCGGCGGTCGCCATGATCACCAGCCTCGATACGTCGTGGCGGTTGTTCTCCATCACCCTCGGGGTGGCCAACCCGATCGAGTTGGTGGCCATGTTCGCCGGGCTCGAAATCAGCTTCGTGGCATGCGCCTATCACATGGGCATGTCGATCCGCCGGCGCAAAGAAGAACCGATCCCGTTCGTGAAAACGGCGCTGTGGATTCTGATGTGCATCGCGGCGGTGGGTGCCTGGATCAATGCCGGGCCGCTGCTGGGTACAGCCCGCATCGCGGCCGGGCCGGGCCTGGCCATGCTCATGTTGCATCTGGCGCTGAGTACCGAGCGGCAGGCCAACAGCAGCGAGCGTGGCACCCTGGCCAAGATCGGGGCCGAAATCCGTGAGCGGGTGCTCTCACGGCTGGGCCTGGGCAACGACGATCGAGACGCCGCACAGCGGTCCCGGGACCGGGCCGCCCAGCGGGCCGCCATGCTCAATGCGGCCCCGTTCGCGTTCATGCGCACCACGCGGGTACGGCGCGCGATGCGGGCCGCCCGTGTGGCGTCGGATCCGAGCATGATGGACAAGATGCTGGCCGAGTACGACATCGAAAAGCACGCGCCCACCCTGCGCACCCTGAAGCGGCCGAACCCGTTCGCCAGGTTCGACCAGAAGCGCTAGCGCCACACACAACGACGGCGGCGGTCCCGGAAACATCACCTTTCCGGGGCCGCCGCCGTTTTGCGTGCACACGCCTTTTGCACCATCGGCGGCCCGAGGGCCCTGGCATCGGCGGCCCGAGGGCCCGGCGGGCAATGGTGCAAAGGGTGTGTCCGGAATTTTCGGGGGTCCGGCGGGGCCCGGCCCGCTCAGTCGTCGCCGTCGTCGCGTGGTGCGAGCGGGCCGAGGGCGGCGGCCAGCTCCGCGCGGGCGTCGGCGAGTTCGGCGAGAGCGGCGTCGAGGTTGTCTAGGACCTGGCGGCCCGCGGCGTCGCGTATGTGTTGGGGTAGTCGGGCGTGTTCGTCGTCGCCGCACCAGCGGCGCAAGGGTCTTCCGGCCTGGGCGGCGGTGATGGTGGCCCGGTCCACGATGTAGGCCACCATGCGGCGGTCGGGGTTGTCGGCGGGTGTCATCCAAGGCCCCTTGCTATTAGTCGTCGCCGATGAGGGCGGCCGGGCCGAACAGGTCCAGTAGCGCCACCTCTGCCGATAAGCGGTCGGTCTCCTGGCGGTGGCGGGCCGCGGTCACGGCCTCGCGTCCGTAGCGCTCGAATAGACCCGCGAGGGCGGCGCTGGCGGTGGCCTGGTCGCCAGCGTGGTGGGCGTCCTGGCAGGCCCGTAGGCCGTCGAGGATGGCGCGCTCGCGCTCGGCTGGTGTGTCGCTCACGGCCCGATCATGGCCGCCACCGGGCCACATGGGCAATTTCGGGCGGGTGGGTGAGGTCAGTGCAGGCTTATGGCTTACGTGCCCGTAGGGAGAAATTCAGGGGCAGTTCCAGGCCCTCGGGTGGGAAGTACTCGCGCTCGGGGCCCCCGCCAGCGGTCAGGCTCGGCCATGGGCGGTCGGCCCAGGGTTGTTCGTGGAAGAACTCCAGGACCAGGCCAGCCTCGGCCACGGCGGTCAGCAACTCGCCTACCGAGTGGGACCACAGGTACTTGTCGGTGGCGGTGGTCGCGGCGTCGGGATCGGCGTAGGTGCCGTGCACGGTGTGATGGATCGGGGTGGGCCGTGGCCAGTACGGGCGCACGCCCGCCCGGAATTCGGTGGCCTCGGGGTCCAGGGTTTTCGCGATCGGGTGGATATCGGTCAGGTAGAAGAATCCACCCGGGGCCAGGAAATCGGCCACGATGCGCGCCCAGGGGTACAGGTCGGGCAGCCAGCCCAGCACGCCCCGGGAGGCGTAGACGATGTCCCACATGCCGTGCAGATGCTCGGGCAGGGCCATCACGTCGGCGCACACGAATCGTGCGTCTACCCCGGTCTGGGCGGCCAGGTCGGTGGCGATTTCGCATGCTGCGGGGGACAGGTCTACCCCGGTCACTTCCGCGCCGCGGCGGGCCCAGGCGATCGAGTCGGTGCCTATCTGGCATTGCAGGTGCAGCAGGCGCAGTCCGGCCACGTCGCCGACCTCGGCGATTTCGTAGCCGCGTAGCTTGTCGTGCCCAGCGCGCACGGCGTCGAGGTCGTACCAGTCCCCGGCGGCGTGAATGCGGGCCCACTCGTCCCACAACTGGCGGTTGGCGTCGATAGCGGCCGAGGTGTCGGCGGCGGTCGGATCGGTCATATGAGTTCCTGATCGGTTGCGGCGCCCGTGGCGGGCAGGCCTGAAATCGGCCCGCGGCCGCGGGCCCGGCGGGGGTATGTGTGCAGGTCGCAGAGTCGGGCGCGGCGGGGAAGGGCGGGCGGGCGGCGGTGGCGGGTCGGTTGCTGGCCGGTCCGCGGCGGGCCCACCCTCGGCCCACCCTTCCCATGGTGCAAGGGGTGTGGCCCACCCCGACCCTCGGCCCACCCTGGGCCCACCCTCGGGTTGCTGGCCGCCGCGGGTGGGCGGGTGGCTCGGCTCGGTGTCGTCCCGCCCTCGGGTGTCAGTCGTCGTCGGACAGGCCGAATGCGGCGCGCAAGCTCATGTTCACCTCGGCCATGGTGGCCGGGTCGGCGGTCCCGAGGTGCTGCATGAAGTGGGCGGGGTCGGCGGCGGCGGTTGGCCGGATCAGCACCCGCCCGTGTCCGGGGACCGGTACCGCGAGCATGGCCCGCATACCGGTCGGGGCCACGTCGGTGATCTCGCACGTCATCGGCAGACCCGCCATGTTCAGTTCGTCGGCCGAGACCACCAGCACCGTGCGCACTCGCGCGATGCCCTGGTAGGTCCAGATTTCGCCACGCGCGACAGTGGTCACGCAGCGTCCCCGGCCCGGTGCCCGCGGGCGGGGGCGGTGGCGGCTTCGTATTCGGCCTCGGCCTCGGCGTAGGCGGCGGCGGTGGCCTCGGGGTGGGCGGCCTGCCAGGCGGCCAGGGCGCGCGCGTCCTCGGCCAGCAGGCGGGAGCGGATCGCGCCCGTGATCCAGCCGGAGACGTTGCCGCCGGCGGCGTCGCGGGCCTGGTCGGCCAGGCGGTCGGGAACGGTGATAGTCAGTCGTGCCATACGTGGGAGCGTACGCCCGCGCACAGTTCGAGTGTGCTGATCACAGCACACTCACGGTATGCATTTTCGACGGTTCGACTCGACTCTCGACTCTTTCGGAGTCGATCGACTCGACTCTGACAAGCCGGGGGACCACACACACCTATTGCACCCTCAAAAACGAGTCGACTCTGTGGAGTCGAGTCGTTTTGTTCTCCGAGTCGAGTCGCTCGGCTCCTGACCTGCGTGGTGTCCGGTTTTGCGCACGAAAATGAGGGCACGACAAAGGCCCAGGCACGATCAAGGCCCGGAACGGAAATCCGATCCGGGCCTTGATCTCTCAATGGGTATTAGGCATATCCGATTCGCGGGCGTGGGAGTACGTGACTGTTCAGCCCTTACGCGGGCCACGTTCGTGGGCGTCGACCTGGCGGACACGGGCCTGTTCGCGGTCGCGGACCTCGCGGGCGCGGCGGTCGGCATCGGCGGTTTCGCGGTCGCGGTCGAATTTGGCTTGCTGTTCGGCGATTTCGGTGGCGCATTCGTTCATGAACGCGCGCATGCCGCCGCCCCAGTCCCGCGCCACCAGCTCACGTACGCGGGCATCGCTGAGGCCCTTCACCAGGCGCGTGTTGTGCTTGGCGTCCTCGGCGTCGCGGGCTTCGGCGTCGGCGCACTGGTAGAGCCACTCACGGCCCACAGCGGCAATGGCCTGATCGGTGTTCGTGGTCATGGTCTGATTCCTTTCGTTATGCCACCGCGGTTGGCGTGGTGGTCGCTGAGGTGATGGTGGGGTGGAAAAGCTCGCGGGGGGCGTCGGTGAGGTCGGTGGGCAGCGGCTGGAGGTAGTCCTGGTGCCCGTTGCGGACGCTGCAATAGCGGAAGGGGCCGGAGCGGTCGAACAGCTCCCGCATGTGCGGGCCCGCGTGGTCGATCCACCAGAAGGAGCGAAGCGCCGGATCACCGGAGCGCCGGGCGTGTTCGTAGGTCTGCCACAGGGCCCCGAACCGCCGTACGGCTTCGGGGTGCTGCCACCACTGCGGGCACCACACGGTGTCGTTGATGTCGGTGACTTGCCGGGCGTAGGAGTGGGCCAGGAGTCTGGTCACGAACTCGCCCAGAGATCCGAATTCCGGGGTGGTGTCGGTCATTTGAGAGTCCTTCCGGGGACACCGCGCGGGTGGCCGGGCCGGATTGGGGCGGCCCGGACACCCGGGGGCGGCGGCGGGTTTGATCAGGCGATTTCCCAGTCACACACGGTGGTGACGGTCGCGCGGCGCACGACGGTCAGGCCGTAGCCGTCGATCTCGCGCTCGGCCAGGCCCTCGATGATTTCCTCGGCGTCCTCGCGGGCGTCGGCGGCGCTGGCGTAGCTGGTGTACGCCCGGCCGCGGGCCTGGGTGTCGGCGTCGGTGTAGAGCCAGGCACCACGCGCCAGGGCGTATTCGTAGGTGGCGACCGGGCGCGGGGCCGGGTAGGCCGCCGCGAGGCCGGACAGGTCGGCGGGGGCGGGGGCGAAGGCCGGGGCCTCGGTGGCCGGGGGCACGTAGTCGGCCAGGGAGATGACTTTCAGGGCCAGGTCCACCCCGAGCCAATCGGTCATTTCGACCGCCAGCGCGTCGGCGGCGGCCTCGGCCGAGGCGGGGGTGGCGTGCACGGTGACCCCGCGCAGGGCCACGGCGCGGCCGGTCGCGGGGACGACAACGACCCAGCCCGTAGCGGGCTGGGTCGTGGGGGCGGGGATTCCGTTCTCGGTCATGGGACAACCCTAGCATTCAACATTTTGACATGTCGAGTGTTTCAACATGTTGAGCGTGTCGATATTTTGAGCGTCAGGTGAGGGTGCTCCCGAGGCGGGCCAGCAGGGCGGCGCGCTTTGCGGCGGCGTCGGCGGTGGCCGCGGCGATGGTGGCCAGGATGGCGGCGGCGGCCTGCTCGGGCGGGTAGCCGGTGATCGACTCGGCCAGCCACAGCCCGGCCAGGGTGCCGTCCCCGGCCACCTGCGCGGTGATCAGGCCATCGGGGCTGGCGGCGTGGCCTGCCACCCGGCCCAGGCCGTCGGCGGCCAGGGTGAGCGCTTCGAGCTGGTCGCCGACCTCGGCAATGAGAGCGTCGATGGCAGTGCTCATAGCGCACGCACCCAGCCGTGCGGGGCCGTGTCGGCGGCGGGGGCGTCCAGCCGCGCCAGGGCGGCGGCCACGGCCTCGGGGCCGGGCAGGCCGAGGCGGTCCAGCAGCACCGGGGCCAGCCCGGCCGCGGCGAGGGTTTCGCGGCGGCGGGCCCGCGCCAGCAGGGTGCAGCGCTGGGCCTGGCGCACGATCTCGTCGGCCAGGGCGGCGGCACCGCGGCCGTATTCGCTGGCCTCGATACGCAATTCGGTGATCTGCCCGACGTCGGTGGCGGTCACGGTGATGGTTCGGGCGGGGTTGCTGCTGGTGGCGGTGGCCACCAGCGCGGCAGGTTCGGTCATGGGCGGTCCTTGATGTCGGTTGTGGTGGTGTCGGCCCCGAGTACCGGGTCGGTGGCCGCCATCGGGCCCCACAGGGCCGAGGCGCTCTCGGGGTCGCCCCACAGGGTCGTGCGCTGGCCGGGCCAGGCCGGGGGGAACTCGGCGGGGGCGCGAATGTCGCCGATCACCCGCAGTTCCTCCCATTCCTCGGCAGCCGGGGCCGGGGCTGGGCTGGGGGTCGGGGTGGGCTCGGGGCCGGGCAGGGCGGGCCCGCCCGCGAAGCCGGGCAGGTCGAACAGGGCCATGGGTGGGCCTTTCTCGCGGGCCCGGTGGGAGGGGCCACCGGGCCGGGGCCGGGTGGTCTAGGCGGTGGTGCCTGCCTGTCCGTTGCGTTTCTTGGTGTCGTCGGTGCCGGGGGTGGTGGGCTTGCCCGTGATCGGCGGAACGACCGTGCCGCCGGTGTCGGGGGCCGCCCCGGCCTGGGGCTGGGACTGCGGGGCCGGTTGCGCGGCCTGGGGCGTGTTGCCACCGCCGGCGGCAGACGGGTCGAGCGTGGTGGTCCTGGGCGTGGTGCCCGGATCGGTCAGGCCGGGAGTGAGATTGCCGCCGGTCTGGGTACCGCCGCCGGTGCCGGTGCCGGGGTCGGCCAGCCCGGGAGTCAAGCTGTTGCCGCCGGTCTGGGTACCGCCGCCGGTCTGGGTGGTGGCCGGGGTGCCGCCGGTCTGGGTTGTGGTGGCGGCCAGCTGTTTTTCGCCGTACGCCTCGGCCTTCTCGATGCCCGTGGTCAGCACGCTTGCGCCCGAGGTGATCAGCGCCGAGCCGAGGGTGACCGCGCCCGTGATCAAGGCTGAGCCGATGGTGACCCCCGCCGAGAGCGCGGCGGACTGGATTGTCAACTGGGCCGCGAGCTCCGGATTGGTTTCCGCGAGCTTGGAATTGGTGTAGTCGCTGCCGCCGGTGTAGCTGGTGCCGGTGCCGCTGTTGTAGTTGCTGTTCCCGTACCCGCTGTTGTTGCCGTAGTACGTGTTCTGGCCGTTGGTCGGGTACTGGGTGTTGGTGCCGCCGCCGGTGGTGTTGCTCGGGTTGGGGTAGTTGGTGTTCGCGGGCTGGGAGGTGCCGCCGCCGGTGTCGGGTGTGGTCACCACGGGTGTGGTGTCGGCGATGTCTTTGACCTTGGCCGTGTACTGGTCCATTTGGCCGTCGGCGGCCTTGACCACTCCGACCCCGTTCTGTGTGTAGTCCGCGGCCAGGCTCACCACCGAGTCCAGATCGGCTTGCGAGCGTGCGGCTTTCACCAGCGGCGTGGCCTGGGCCTTGAAATCCGAGATGAGGGTGTCGAGGTCGCTGGCAGCCTTGTCGCGGGTGTCGTAGGCCGAGGTCAGCAGTGGCGCGAGGTTGTCGCCCACGTCGGACAGGGCTGCCACCTCGGTGCCGGTCTGCTTGATCACGGGATGTGCTTGTTTGGCGGTCTCGGTGGCCGTGAGCGTGGTGACCCCGCTCTGGTGGGTGTCGTCGGCCGCGCGCACCGTGGCGGGCACTGCCGTGAGCGCTGCCAGGGCGGTGTCATCGGGGCGGGCCCCGGTACCGAGGGCCGCCCGGAGTTTCACCAGCGGCGCGGCCAGGGCCGTGACCAGCGCGGGTTCTTCGGTTACCACGGTGGTGTCGCCGCCCTGGGTTCCGGTCTGCATATCGGTTGTCCCCCTTGCGGTCTCGGGCCTATGCCTGGATTTCGTCGGTGCCGGGCACTGCGCCCGCGATCTTCTCGGCGGACTCGGTGTCCACCCCGCCGAGCACCTGGCCCCAGGTGGTGATGCCCTGGCCGTAGCCGCTGGTGAGCGCCGCCGCGGTTTTCAGCTGGTCGGCGTGCCCGTTCCAGGCCGAGGACCAGGCCGACGCGAACGCCGCGCCGAGGGTGCCCAGCCCGGACAGGTCGATACCGGCCACTGTGTCGGCGTGGTCCTTGGCGGTGCCCAGCAGGGCCGAGGCATCGCCCGCGGCTTTCACGTAGGCCGCGGCGGCGTCGTAGTCGAAACTCACGCGGTCGCTGCTGTTGGTCATGGGTTGCCCTCTCTCAGTCGGCTTTTCGGATTGCGGTGATGAGCACCCGCCCGCCCACGCTGGCGGTGGTGATGGTCTGGTGCCACTGCTGCGGGGTCTTGTCGGTCGGGTACTGCTCACTGAGCACCACCGACCACGTGTTGCCCGAGCCGTCGGCGTCGGCCTTGCTGATGTGTACGCAGTACTTCGTAGCCACGGGCACGGTGTCGATCCCGGCCTGGATCGTGGCGGCGTCGGGCACCGAGGACTCGGAGGCCACCCAGTCCCGGGCCCGTGCACCGGAACGATCCGCGTAGTAACTCCACTCGAAACCGAGAATCGCGCCGGGCCCGCCGCCGTTCGGGTCGCCGGGCCCGGCCCCGACTACGGTGTCGGCGGTGCGGGTGGCGTAGCAATCGCTGGTGGCATGTGGGTAGGTCTCGGTCTGGGCCGGGGTGCTGACCGCGGCCTGGGCGGGTGAGGCGGATCCGCTCGGGTGCGCGGGCCCGGCCGGGGCCAGCAGCGGGGACGAACCGCCGCGCACGTTGACCACGATGACCACGGTCACCACGGCCACCACCCCGGCCACCGCCAGCACCGCAGGCACCGCCGAGCGGGCCCGGTAGACCTCATGCCCGCCATCGGTGTTGCGGCGGCGGCGCTTGAGCCGTGCACGCGCCGCCGAGACCCGCCCGCCGGAGCGGTCGGAGAACGCGGCGCGGGCGGTATCGCCGTAGCTCTCGCGGCCCTGGTTCATCGCGTCGTAGTCGGGCAAGTCGAATTCGTCGGCCTCGTCGTCGAATTCGTCGAATTCGTCCACGTCGTCGGCCGCGGCGCGGGCCGGGGCCACACGGCCGGACTTGGCGGGCACGGGCAGCCAGGAATCCCACGACCCGACCCGCACCACCGCCCCGCCGGCGCTCGGCCGGTCGGGGTTGAACTGCGGGTCAGTGCCGTGGGCGTCCTCGCCGTCGTAGTCCTGGCCGTCGTCGTCGTCGAAATCCTCGTAGTCCCCGCCGGTTTCGTCGTCCTCGCCGTCGTCGGCGTCGTCGGCGTAGTCGAATTCGTCGGCGTCGGTTTCGTCGAAATCGGCGGCGGCGGCCTGGTCCTCGTCAGCCTCGTCGGTGGCCTGGCCGGTCTCGGCGGGCACCGCGGGCTCGGAGGCCATGCGGCGCGAGAGCATCGCGGCCATGGGTGGCAGGCCGACCGCGCGCGGGCGGGGCTTGGGCTGGGCCTCGCCGGTGGCGAGGTCGGGCCCGAAATCGGGATCGGTGCTCATGATTCGGTCCCTTCCCTACGCGCTCGGCCGCTTGCGGGCCCGCGGCTGGCCGGGCTTGCCGTCGCGGCCGATCGCGCGCAGCTTGCCCAGTTCGACCGCCTGGGCCGGGGTGTCGGGCACGGTCGGGGTGATGCGGTGCTCGCGGCCCACAGTGATGCCGGGGAAATCGCGTGTGTAGTGCGCGGTAGCCGTGGCCACCTTCGCGGCCAGTGTCCGGGAGCAGAACGGGGCCTTGAACTGGGTGTAACCCAAGCTGGTCTCGGAAATGATCGTGCCCACGCCCCGGAATTCGGGGCGCATCTTCAACAGCGGGTTCATCTCCGGGAACTCGCGAATGCCCTCACCGAGTGCCGCGACCGCCGCCGCGGTGGTCCGCACCGGGAAGCACAGGGACGTGGTGGCCAGGTCGCGGATGCGGGTCGGCAGGTTGTTGTCCGTGGGTTTCTGGGTGGCCAGCACCAAGAAGATGCCCGCGCCACGGCATTTGGCCATGATGTCGGCCACCAGGGCCACAACCCGCGCGTCTTCCATCCAGGTCTGGCACTCGTCGAGCAAGGCCACCAGCACGGGCCACTCGATCGATGGCGCGATGTCGGATTCCCAGAACGAATCCACGCCAAGGTCGCTCCACATGGTCAGGTAGCGACGGTTCATCTCAGTCTGTAGGCCGGTCAGGAACTCCACCAGCTGCTCTGTGTCACTGCCGAGCAGGTGCGAGACTCGCGGCGCGACGCCGCGGTAGTCGCCGACCAGGGGCGCGGGGGCCTTGCCGTTGGCCACCGCGAGCTGTGTGCAGTTCGAGGGGGCCAGGGTGGTGATGAGACCCAGGCACCACGCGGTCTTGCCGGTACCGGGGTTACCGGCCACCACCATGCCCGCGCCGTTCTCGATCGGCAGAGTGATGCGGTCGGCCCACATGTCCGGGCCCATCGGGACCGCGCCCCAATCGAGGACCGGGCCCGCCGGGGCGGCCATGTCCACGTTCTTGGTCAACGGGTTGGTGACCATGGCGCGCACACGCACGATCTCGGGGGCCTCGGTCTCGCTGGCCTGCACCTCGCGCACCCGCCACGCGGTCACCAGCTTGGCGGCCTTGGCCTGGAATTCGGGCAGGCCCACCGTGTCCAGGGTGCGGAAATACAGCGTGACGCCGTACTCGTCGGCGGTGACGCGGGTCAGCTTGGGAATGAAGATCTTGGACTGAGCCGCCTTGGACTTGTTGTTCCACTGGTCTTTCAGGCTCGGCGTGCGGTCCTCCAGGTACAGGCCCACATTCTGGGCCTGCCGGGCCCACTCCCGCCGGATACGCGCGGCCCGGCGCACGTTGGCCCGGATTTCCGGGCTCTCGGCCCGCCAGTAGGACATACCCACCCCGTATCTGTGTGCTGCGGTCGCCGTGGTCAGGGCCAGCAGTGCAGGGCCGCCACCGACGGCGCACTCGGTGAGCGTTGATGCGAGAGCCATCGGGCCCTCACCTCCTCATGCGTGCGTTCGTGTGCGGATTTCGCACACGATCCAGTGTGTGCGATAACCACACTTCGCACAAGTCCGCACACGATCCGCGTGCGGGCGTGTGCGACCACGCCGAGAGAGGGAGGGGAGCCGCCAATGTCGGCCGCGCCCCCGCACTGCCACCTGACCACGATCTAGACCGGAAAACCTACCCGCGACCGGGGGCAGCAACCCACGCGACAACCGGCCCACCAACACCCCGAATCGGGGCACTCACCCCGCGCACGCTCCCGAATAGTTGCGCACGTCAACAACCCTCCATACACCTCTTGCACTCTGCGCTCGCGGGCCGGAAACCCGGCCGGAAATCTGGCACGATCGGTCACTTCCCACGACACCGCGCGCCCTGCTTGCTACCGAGGGCCACCACCGCCGCCGAGGGCCACCAGGGCCCCGAAATCGCCTGGCATTCGCTGAAATCCGCCGGCGCCGCCCGCGGCCGCGCACAGAACCGCAGGTCAGGGCACACACCAGAGGCCCCGAAACGGATGCCGGGCGATAACCGGCCCGTGCACGCTACGGATAAACGCAGGTCGGAGGGGGGCCGCCTCGCAGCGGCCCCCCTCCGGAGCGGAATGAGCCGGGCCTACCGGCCGTCGGCGTCGAGCGGTTCGGCCTGGCCGGGCATGGTGCAGCGGCATCGCTCCACCGGTTCGACCGGGTCGCCGTCGGCCCCGAGCACCCAGCCGTCCCCGCCGCAGTGCGCGCACCCTCGGGCTGGTGGCCGGCGGGTGCCCGGGGCATCGAACAGGGCCGGGCCCGGATCGGGAGTGACCTTGCGCCGCCTACCCACGGACCTGCTCCTCAGCCTCGGCCCGGTAGCGGCTCACCAGCTCACGCAACGGCGGCCGAGCCGCGGGCCGCCGGGAACTACCCCGATGTGATTCCAGGCCGTCTATGGCCGCGCTGGGGGCCAAGACGGGGTGGCTGGTCGCGCCGATCGGCGGCCACGCTTCGGCATCCTCCGGAATCAGGGAATCATCGGCGGGGATCAGGGAATCGTCCGCCTCGCTGTCGAACCCAGCCGCGCCAGTCTCCGCGCCCGCGGTCTGTTGGTCACCTTGAAAACCGGTTTGCGAGGTGACCCAGTGATCGACGCGCCCAGCGGTTAAATCCGCCGGGGGTTTGGGGGGGAGGCGGTCCGCCCCCCCGATCTCGTTTCCTTCGTCTTGTTTCTTCGTCTTGTTTAGGGGCTCATTTCGGCCCCCGGTCCGGGGGCTCATTTCGGCCCCCGGCCGGGGGCTCATTTCGGCCCCCGGGGAATCGACCCCGGTCAGGGCCATGGAACCGTCCTCGGCGGGCTGATCCGCGTCCCCGAGAGCACTGGCCGAATCCTCGGCGGCGGCGGCCTCGGCTGCCGCCCGAGCGGCCTCCTGCCGTGCTTTGAGGTCGTCATAGAAGTCCTGCAACGACTCCGGCCCGTCGTAGTCCGGCGGCGGTGACTTGTGAATGACGTAGTAGCTGTGCACGCGGTATCCCCCGCCAGGTACAGGCTCGGTGATGATCTCGATGGCGTTGATGGCCACCAGTTCCCGCAGGTACGGCTTGATCTTCTTGCCCTCGCTGTAGCCAAGCATCTCGGCCAGAGTGTCCTGGGTCGGCCACACCTTCCGGTCGCCCTTCTTGGCCCGGTTGGCATTGAGATGGGCGCACAGCGCCCAGTACAGCGACAGCGCCGGGTGGCGGACCTTGTTGGCCTGCAAGGCCAGCATCACCCAGTCCCCCAGCATTGAGAACGGCAATACCGGCTCCGGCCGACCCTCCCTCATCTCGATGTCGTCGTCATCGCGGACCTGCCGCGTCCGCCCCCGGCTCATCGGGACACCGCCGATACGACCAGACCGACACGGGCGGGTGAAGTGCGAAAACGGGATTTCACAGGCGCTTCCTCGGGTTCGGAAGCGGGGCGGCGGTTACGACACGCCAACGAGTGAGGGTGTTACGTCGCCGCCTGTCGGCGGTCCCCTGTATCGTCATGCACGCGTCCGCGCACCCGCTTCGGGTTTCAGGCCCCGGCTCCTGCAATGAACCGTCTGCTAAACGGTTCGGGAGTCGGGGTTTTTGGCATTCGGCAGGTGCCGAACTCCATCACCGAACCACATCAAGGTGGTTCTCCACACCAGCGACACGCGCGCACACGGCGTAGACGTACAGCTGGTGTGACATGGGGCTTCTCTCGGATAGGCCGCCACCCCGGAAGTTGTTCCGGGGTGGCGGTTTTCGCAGTTATCGGGTGGTTATTGCGGGCTGGGCTTCACTGACCCTCGGCGGCCAGCAGTTCCAGCAGGTCGGCCGGTTCGGGCTCGGCCAGCAGGCCCAGCACCAGCCCCGCCAGCGCGGCCGGATCCGAGTTGTCCTCGGGATAGGTTGCCCACCAGGTGAGGGCCTGGGCGCGGGTGTCGGCGGGCAGGCCCTCGCACCAGCGCCGCAACCGGGCGTGGGTGACCTTCGCTTCGGCGAGTAACCGCCCCTTGTGGAAGCACTTGGGCGTGCCGTTGGGGTACCAGTCATCGGGGATGAATTCGTGCCAGGTGCCCGTGATCGCGGTCTTGGTGCACTGGGAGTGGAATCCTCCGCTGTAGCTGGACCTTTCGCTGAGCCGAAGGCTTTCGAGGCCGTAGTCGATATCTGCGATGCAGGTCCCGACTTGGGGAGTGAAGGCGCGCAAGAGTGTGCGTTCGGCCTTGGTCCAGGTCACAGTGCCCATTCGTGGGCCCCTTCCCAGCCGTAGACCCAGCCCACGGCGAAACCGGCCGCGGCGGCGGTGGCGGTCAGGCCCAGGGCCCAGCCCGCCATGCCGAGGATGCGGCGGGCCGGGGTGGTGGTCTCGGTGGTGGTGTCGGGGGTTTCGATGGTGGTGGTCATTGTTGTTGCCTCTCTGGGGTTTTCGGTGGTGGTCATGCGGTGGCCGTGAACAGGCCGTAGATGTCCCAGTCGGCGGCGGTGCCGCCGGTGAACTCGGCCCACGTGCGGGCGTCGGCCAGCGCTTGACCGGCCGCGTCCCAGTGGTCGTGGATTTCCAGCTGCCACACCACGATTGAGTGCGCGGTGGCCTTAGCAACGACGTAGTAAACGGCCTCGGGGTTGACCTGTGCGCCGCCGCGATTGAGGGTGCGAACGTTGCTCATCACTGCCCGCCGTTTCGGGTCGCATCGCGCATCGCGCGCACCTGGGCGGGAGTGATGGACGACAGCACCACCACGTCCCAGACCCGAGGGTCGAGGCCCTGGGCGCGGGCGGACTGCTGGGCCTCCCACACCGCGAGGCGGGCGGGCAACCAATCCGGGTGAACCTTGCCGTCCCAGGCGATCAGGTCCACGCCCTCGGTGCGGGCGGCCATGTAGCCGATCACCCGGGCCGGATCCACGGTGGGCGTGTTCATCGGGGGTTCTCCATTCCGCCGTACAGGGCCGCGGTGAACAAGGACGTGTTGAGCGCGCGCGACAGAGCGCCGGCGGCGTCCTCGGCGGGCACGCTGGCCCCCTCGCGCGCGGCCGAGGTCAGGGCCCCGATGGCGATATCGGTGCGATCCCGCAGGGCCAGCAGGGCGGCCACCATACGAATGGCGTTGCCGCGCCCGGCGGCGTCGACCGCGAGTACCGCGGCCTCGGCCACGGCGGCGGCCTCGGTACCCAGCAGCAGCGCCAGGGCCTCGGCCTCGGCCGCGGCGTGCGCCTGGGCCTCGGCCTGGCGGGCCTGGGCGGTCCGGGAGCGGGCCGGGGCCGGGGTGGCCGAGCGCCGTCCGAGGTTCCAGCGGGCCCGGCCGGTGGTGGTGAGAGTGGCCATCACTTCGCCCCCTCGGTGCTGGCCAGGGCCACCAGGACGGCGGTGGTACGCGACTCGCACAGCACGCGGGAGAGGTACTCGCCATCGATGGCGGGCCCGTACTCGTCGGCGCTGGTCACCAGTTCGTATGCCTTGGCGTCGAAATCGCGTGCCAGGCGCGCGAGTTCGGTGGTGCCGCCGGGCACGGTGAGCGCGGCCACCAGGGCCAGCAGGGTGCGGGTGGCCTCGGCGACGCGCACGGCCAGGTGGGATTCGAGATAGCCCGTGGCCTCGGCGGCGGTGGCCACGTCGGCGGGGATGGGGGACAGGTTGGTCATTGCAGGGTTCCCTCCGTGGGATGATGGGAGGGCGGGCCTGGGCATGGTGATGATGTCCAGGCCCGCCGTCGTTTTTTCAGGGGCGGGGAGCGGGAGCGTCGGCGGCGTCGCGGTCCCGCCACGCCTGGGCGTGCCGGGAGCACAGGGCCAAGGCCAGGGCCTTATCCCCCGCGAAAGTCCGCCGGGCCCGCGGCTGCATACGCGGCCCGAACTCCCCTCGGGTTTCGTGCTGGAGCACCGCGCACTCAGGGCAGTGCGCGGCTGGGCTGGGGTTGGCGATCTTCTGCCACTTCGGGCGGCGCGCGGCGGTGGCCCGCCACGGATCGGCGCTGAAATGCACCGACAGCGGGGCAGACGTTTCCGGGGTCACGTCCACCAGTGCGTTGGCCTGGGGTGCGGTATCGGTCATGACCGCCTCACCACGTCTCCGGGCGCGACGAATCGGCCCGCATGCGGCCCGATTCCCGCAGCACCGCCCGGGCGGTGGCCCGGGCCGAGCACGCCTCGGTGAGGCATTCGAGGTGCTGCTGCATGGCCCGGTGGGCCTGATCAGGGGTGAACGTGCCGCGGTAGCCGCAGCGCCAGGCCGAGGGCGTCCACGTCCCGTCATGCACGGGCCCGGCCGAGGCGAGCACCAGCGGCACCCGGGCCTCGGTCGGGACCGCAACCAAGTCGAGAATGTCGTCCACCAGCGATTCGAGATTCCGGAAACGGCGGCGGTCGGCCTCGGCCTGACGGGCCCGCACCGCGGCGGCCCGACGGCGCAACAGCACGCCCGGCCGCGTCATGACGCCACCGCCGCTTTGGCGGGGGTGGCGCGCCAGGTGCTCAGCGCGCCGAGGCTGGCCCCCGAGGCGGTGGCCCGCACCGCCCGCTGAGACAGCAGCGGCCGGAACGTGGCCGGGGCGATCCCGTAGACCTGGCTCAGCGTCTTGCGGATGGCCCGGATCTCGGCCACCGCCTCGGCGCGGGTGTGAAAGGTCGTGGGCTCGGTGCCGCGCGGCTCGACGGCCCGATCGGCGTCTGACCGCCACCACCTTCCGTTGGGCAGGCGGATGGCCCACTCGGCGACCAAATGGACGGCGGGCCCGTCGCCATCGGCGGGCAGAGGCCACACCGCCCGCCCGGCACTGGTCCGGGCGGGCGGTGAGGAAAGGGCGAGGGCAATGGGTGTTTTCATTGCGAAAACCTTCCGTGTGCGATTGTGTGCGAAGTGCGCACTAAAGCCATTATGTGCGATGTGCGGTGATCGCACAAGCTCGCACACGGAAGTGTCCGGGGCCCGCTGGAAGTCCCGGACCTCGGACATGACAACGGCCCCGCACCCTCGGTGATGAGAGGGTGCGGGGCCGTTTCCTGCCGCGTCCGCGCGGCTGGTCTCTACTCGGGCGACCCGCCGGCGGGCTCACGCCACTCGGGGCCCTCGGTGATCCAACGGCCCTCGGCAATCGCGTACCGGCCGAATTCGAGCACCTCACCCTCGGCGGTCGGCCAGATGTTCTCGCCCTGGATGATCGGATCCCCGGGAGCGACCCCGAGCACCTCGGCAACATACGAATCGGCGCGCTGGGCCGATTCGCGCAAGCGGGCCTGGTCGGGATCGATCTCCAGGCCCAGGCGCTCCTTGATCGCGCCCGCGGTGCCACCGCCGCCCGGAATCGGATCGGTGGACAGCAATTCCGGCACCGACTCGGCCAGATAGCCGGGCATCCACGACACCGATGTCTGCGTCGGTGCCCCGTCCGTGCGGTGCACGCGCTCGCGCCGGATCACGGTTGCACCGGTCTCGATGCCGAGGGCCTCGGCCACGTCGGCGGGGGCGGGCACCAGGGCCGCGCCGAGCACCTCCACAGCGCCGCTCGGGTAGCGCCGTTCGGGATTGCGCCGCAGCAGCGCCAGCCGGTCGCGCGGGGAAAACGTGCCGTTCTCCGACCACGATACCGTGACGCCCTGGTTGCTGGTCGTCACCAGGCCCTCGGCCGCGAGCGCTTGCATGGCCCGGCCGACGGTGTTGAACGACATGCCGTGCGTGGCGGCGATCTCCCGCACGGGGGGCAGTCGGCTCCCCGATTCGATCTCTCCGGACTTGATCGCGGCCCGGTAGTGGGTCACCAGCTGTAGCCACAGCGGATCGGGGCGCGTGAATTCAGCCATCGTCGGGGCCTTTTCTGTGCTTCTCGGATTAGGTACGCGCTCAGGGTAGCACCGTGTGCGACCCCGTGTTGCCCTGGTCGCACACATGGGTTGCGTGTGCGAGGCACGTCACGCATAATCAACATGTGCGAAGATCGCACACGATTCGCACACGAACGGAGGGGCAGACCATGAGCCCAGTGAACCTGGCCCTCACCGCAACCGGACTGCACGCCACGCGCCAAAACAACCCGGTCTCCGCGGTCGCGGGCCCGGTCCTGCTGATCGTCCTCGGCCTGGGCTGGCTGATTCCCGTCACCGTGTACTGCGCCTACGGCCGCGCGGGCCTGGCCGCCCTCGGCACCGCCTCCGCCGTCCTGGCCGCTCTGATCTTGTGCGCACACCGCGACTCGCAGGCCCGCACCGCCGCCTGCCGCCGCGCTGCCTTCATCGCTTCATTCGCTCCCGCCTTCCGGTCCCTGGGCCACGTCCTGGCCGACGAAAACGCCCGCAACCAGGCATTCCGCGCCGCCGGACTGTGGGCCCCCCAGTGGACCGAAATCCGCGCCACCCGCCGCGGGGCCGTTCTCACCATCGCCGGAGTGCACCCCGGCCAGGTGGCAGACCGCCGCGCCGAGCTGACCGCCGCCCTCGGCATCCCCGCCGACGCCGCCCACGTCCAGGTGCGCCCCGTCGCCGGATGGACACAGGTCTGCGCCCTGCACATCACCGCCCGCTGAAAGCTCCCGGGGCCGCAGGGCGCGGCCCCGGGCCCCAAGGAAAGGAAACCCACCATGACCACCGCCGACCCTCACGGCGTACACCAGCAGGCCCGCCATCTGCGCGCCCAACTGGCCGCCCTCCACGATGCCCACCCCGGTGGCGAGTGCACCCACGACCCCGAATACGACTGCACCCCTGCGGTATTCGCCGCCCAGGTCCGCGCGGCCGAGGTCGCCCTCACCACCTACCTGCGCGCCCACCGCACCGTGCTGGCGCAGATGGACTGCTGGCGTGGCGATTACGTCGAACTCGACGCCACCGACCCCGCCCCGTTCCTGCGCGAGGCCCTGGCCGGCCTGCCCACCCCCGACAAGCTGACCACCGCCGCGGCGATCCTGGCCAGCGCCGCGGGCTACCTCGGGACCGTCCTGCCCAGCCGCCCGCACGGCACCCTCACCGACCCCGCCGACGCCCACGTCATCGCCGCCCACATCGCCACCGCCGAATACAGCATCGCGAATGTCATTGCGCGCCTTGGTGATTGGTCCAAGGCACTCGGTAAGCGGTCCTACGACAGCAAGCACTACGCCACCGCCGACCCCGACGGCACGCCCGACCAGATCCTCTCGCAGATGGGGTGGGTGGCCACACGGGCCGAATCGGCATCGACCAGGGCCTACAGCGCCGCCACGGACACCGAGGCCATCAGCCGTCAGCTGTCCTGGCTCCGCCTCGGCTAGCGAGCAATGGCGATCCCGGTCGGCCCAATCCCGACCGGGACCGCCGCCGAGCGTACCGGGGCCCCCGCACACCTTCACAGCCGAGATGACAGGTCGAATCAGTCAGCATGTCAAGATTTCAACCTGTCGAATACGGCGACATTTCGAGACAGGAGACAAACGAAACACACTGCAACACAACAGGTTTCGTGAGAGCCGAAGGACCAACCAGGCACCCCGGGCCTACTTGGAATAAAGATTCTGAGTATCAACCCGGACTGACCGCACGGTATACTCAGAGACGAAGCTATCTACTAGCATCCGACTACCGAAATGGAATAGAAATGGAACAGAAGAAAAATCCTCGGCCGGACATTCATAAAACAAATGTCATGCTGAGCCGTAAGACAGTTCGTAATATCAGTCGGCATATGCTCGGTTGGGAAGAACAGTACGAATTCCCAATTGACCTCAAGGTGTCACATTGCATGAATGCAGCATTGGATATGATTGCTTTTGCGGATAGTCCGGATGAAATCCGCGCAGAAGCTAAAAAAGAAGGTAAGACAGATGAAGAGATTGAAATGCTTCTGATGTCTTACGAATGGTTCGTTAAGAAATTCCTCGAAAAAGTAGAGGAAGTTCTGGATAACAGAATGGCAGTTGATAAACGACGGATCGATGGACAGTAGAACAACATATTGTATCGATCCAAAATTGGTGGAAATGCAATGAAATGCATTTCCACCAATTTTCTATTTAACAAAATTTATGACTGATAAATTCTAGAATAATTTACGAATTTGATTAAAAAAATATTCTGCGCATTTTTATCAATTTATATAATTATTTATTTCCATAAAAAATTAATGCATTAATTATGCCCCAAGTTCTCACGAGAACTTGGGGTCACGCACATGATCGAGGAGTACGCCCGCCACAACGGCCACGCCGACTTGCTCCGAGAACAACTCGACGGTCGCA